>DASTSF010000044.1:0-17585 GCA_035760825.1 Bacteroidia bacterium | reverse complement strand
CGCGATAATTTTCGCGGGCGTTTTGAACGGAAAAATAGGCGTGTGCTTCATGCGAAAGGCGCATCAGTCGCGAAGCCATTTCTCCGCATCTTCCGCAGAATTGAAAAACCGGACCGGGAAAGGAGGCTTGTGCACATTGCTGAAAAAATTGGCCAGCAGCTTCTGCGAAAGCGAATGAATAACAACTCCCGCCTTCGCGATCTGCAAACGTTTCTGACCCGATGACAGCAGCTGCCTCGCCTCTTTGTCTGCCGAGCTGTATTTCCCGGTGAGCACGAGTATCTTCGACGGTATTCCTGCCGTGATCCTTCCCAGGGCCTCATTCATCCGCTCCGCTTTTTCCAGGTCGATCATAAGATCATTTTCCAGGTGCAGCACGATCACGCCATCCTCCCGGCGTTCGTACAGAGCGAAACCGAGGTCTTCCCTGCCGGCTGTTTTTACCGTTTCCATTTCGAAGGCAATATAAAAAAACAAGGTTGACTTTTCAGCCAACCTTGTCTTGTGATTACATAAACTGGTGTTACACTTCTTCTTCCATCGCCTCTTTCTTCGCGGCCATGAGCTTCTCGTATTCGTCTTTTGATCCGACAACGAGCTTCTCGTAAGCGCGGTTTCCGGTACCCGCCGGGATAAGGTGCCCGACGATAACGTTTTCCTTGAGGCCAAGGAGATGGTCCTGCTTCCCGTTGACAGCCGCTTCGTTGAGCACTTTCGTCGTTTCCTGGAAAGATGCCGCAGAAACCCAGCTGTTCGTCTGGAGAGACGCACGCGTAATACCCTGCAGGATCTGCGAGGACGTTGCGGGAACCGCATCACGCGCTTCCACCTGCTTCATGTCCTTGCGCTTGAGCATGGAATTCTCATCACGAAGCTTGCGCGCAGAAATGATCTGTCCTGATTTCATCGATGAAGAATCGCCGGAATCAACAACAACCTTCTTGCCGAAGAGACGGTCGTTCTCTTCCATGAAGTCGGTCTTGTTCGCAATCTGCTGCTCGAGGAACATGGTATCGCCCGGATCGACGATCTCGACTTTGCGCATCATCTGGCGAACGATCACCTCGAAATGCTTGTCGTTGATCTTTACACCCTGCAGGCGGTAAACTTCCTGGACTTCATTCACAAGATATTCCTGCACAGCTGTGGGACCTTTGATCGCGAGAATATCTCCCGGGCTGATCGATCCGTCGGAAAGCGCTTCACCTGCACGGATGAAATCGTTTTCCTGCACAAGGATGTGCTTGGAAAGGGCAACGAGATAGGTTTTGCGTTCACCCGTGCGCGACTCGACGTGCACCTCGCGGTTACCACGTTTGATCTTGCCGAAGGTGACCACGCCGTCGATCTCGGAAACAACAGCCGGGTTGCTCGGGTTACGTGCTTCGAAAAGTTCCGTAACACGCGGCAGACCGCCGGTGATATCGCCTGATTTTCCGAGCGCTCTCGGGATCTTGACGAGGATCTGGCCCGCCTCGATCTTCGCTCCGTCGTCAACAACGATGTGCGCCGAAACCGGGATGTTGTATGTTTTCAGGATATCGCTGCCGCTGACAATGCGGATGGACGGGTTCTTCGTTTTGTCTTTCGATTCGATGATCACCTTCTCGCGGAAACCGGTCTGTTCGTCGGCTTCTTCACGGAACGTAATGCCTTCCTCGATGTGCTCGAATTCCAGCTTGCCGCCGAACTCGGAAACGATAACCGCGTTATACGGATCCCATTCGCAGATAGTCTGGCCTTTCTTCACCGTCTCACCGTTCTTCACGTTCAGCTGGGAACCGTAAGGAATATTTCCCGTGGTAAGAACGATCTGCGTGTTCGTGTCGATGATGCGCATTTCTGCAGAACGACCGATAACAACATCGACCGGTCCGTTTTCGGTTTTGCGCTTCACCGTGCGAAGCTCTTCGATCTCGATGATACCGTCGTACTTCGCTTCCAGCTTGGAAGCGGTGGCGGTACCCGAAGCTGTTCCACCGACGTGGAACGTACGAAGCGTAAGCTGCGTTCCCGGTTCACCAATGGATTGCGCCGCAATAACACCGACCGATTCGCCCTGCTGGACCATACGGCCCGTGGCAAGGTTTCTTCCGTAGCATTTTGCGCATACGCCCTGCTTCGATTCGCAGGTCAGCACGGAACGGATCTCCAGCGATTCGATAGCCGTCTGGTCGATACGGGATGCATATTCCTCGGTGATCTCATTTCCGCTTTCGATGATGAGCTCGCCGGTTTGCGGATCGTAAACGTCATGCACCGTGGTACGACCGAGAATGCGGTCATGCAGCGGCTCGACGATCTCTTCGTTCTTTTTGAGCGGGGTGGCAACAAGACCGCGAAGCGTTCCGCAATCTTCTTCCGTGATGATCACGTCCTGCGCAACGTCAACGAGACGGCGTGTGAGGTAACCTGCGTCAGCTGTTTTAAGAGCGGTATCCGCAAGACCTTTACGCGCACCGTGCGTCGAGATGAAGTATTCGAGGATCGACAGACCTTCCTTGAAGTTGGAGATGACCGGGTTTTCGATGATCTCTCCGCCGGCAGAACCCGCTTTCGACGGTTTCGCCATAAGACCTCTCATTCCGCCGAGCTGCTTGATCTGCTCTTTGGAACCCCTTGCACCGGAATCCAGCATCATGTACACAG
The DNA here is from genome assembly GCA_035760825.1 of Bacteroidia bacterium. Lineage (GTDB taxonomy): Bacteria > Bacteroidota > Bacteroidia > Palsa-965 > Palsa-965. The sequence goes on along the minus strand of DASTSF010000044.1, from coordinate 14,936 downwards.
GGTTGAATCCCTGGCGATCGGAAGAAAGCTGATCGAGCACACGCTTGGTGATGCGGTTGTTGGTATGTGTCCAGATATCGATGATCTGGTTGTAACGTTCGTTGTTGGTGATGAAGCCCATGTTGTAGTTCGACTTCACCTCTTCCACCTGTTCGTTCGCTTCGGCGATCATCTTCTCTTTTTCTTCCGGCACGATAATATCACCGAGGTTAAACGAAAGACCGCCTTTGAACGCCATGCGGAAACCGAGCTCCTTGATATCATCGAGGAACTGCGACGTTTTTGCCATGCCGGTTTCTTTCAGCACGTTGCCGATGATGTCACGGAGTGACTTCTTCGTCAGCAGCTCGTTGATGTAACCAACCTCCGCGGGAACTACCTGGTTGAACAGGATTCTTCCGAGCGTTGTTTCGATCACTTTCGTTACAAGCTTTCCTTCTTCACGCGCATTGTTCACTTTCACTTTCACAAACGCATTCAGGTGAACACGGCCTTCATTGTAGGCGATGATCGCTTCTTCTGCGTTGTAGAATGTGAGACCCTGTCCTTTCACCGTGATCTTGTCATCGGTCTTCATTCCCTTGGTCATGTAGTACAGACCAAGAACCATGTCCTGCGACGGAACCGCGATCGGTGCGCCGTTGGCCGGGTTGAGAATGTTGTGCGATGCAAGCATCAGGATCTGTGCTTCAAGGATAGCGGCATTTCCAAGCGGAACGTGCACGGCCATCTGGTCACCGTCGAAGTCGGCGTTGAATGCCGTACACACGAGCGGGTGAAGCTGGATCGCTTTTCCTTCGATAAGTTTCGGCTGGAAAGCCTGGATACCGAGACGGTGCAGCGTGGGAGCGCGGTTGAGCAGAACAGGATGTCCTTTCAATACATTTTCAAGAATATCCCAAACGACTGCGTCTTTGCGGTCCACAATTTTTTTCGCCGACTTGACCGTTTTCACGATTCCCCTTTCGATGAGCTTGCGGATGATAAACGGCTTGAACAGCTCGGCCGCCATCTCTTTCGGAAGACCACACTCGTGCAGCTTCAGTTCAGGTCCGACGACAATTACGGAACGAGCCGAATAATCGACGCGTTTTCCGAGCAGGTTCTGGCGGAAACGGCCTTGCTTTCCTTTGAGTGAATCGGAAAGAGACTTCAGTGCGCGGTTCGATTCCGTTTTCACGGCGTTCGATTTGCGCGAGTTGTCGAAGAGAGAATCAACCGCTTCCTGGAGCATACGTTTCTCGTTGCGGAGAATTACGTCCGGGGCTTTGATCTCGATAAGACGCTTGAGACGGTTGTTGCGGATGATCACACGGCGGTAGAGGTCGTTGAGATCCGACGTTGCGAAACGGCCGCCATCCAGCGGAACGAGCGGGCGAAGTTCCGGCGGAATAACCGGGACGACCTTGATGATCATCCATTCCGGGTGATTCTCCACGTTCTTGTTCGCGTGGCGGAACGCTTCCACTACCTGGAGGCGCTTCAGCGCTTCGTTCTTGCGCTGCTGCGAAGTTTCGGTATTTGCTTTGTGACGGAGCTCGTACGAAAGCTCATCCAGCTTGATGCGCTGGAGAAGATCGTACAACGCTTCGGCTCCCATTTTCGCAATGAATTTGTTGGGATCGTTGTCGTCGAGGTATTGGTTCTCTTTCGGAAGCGTATCGAGAATTTCAAGGTACTGCTCTTCCGTCAGGAAATCCATGTAGTTGATTCCGTCCGCCGCTTTCACGCCGGCGTTGATCACCACATAACGCTCATAGTAAATGATCATGTCGAGCTTCTTGGTCGGAAGGCCGAGAAGATAACCGATCTTGTTCGGAAGCGAACGGAAATACCAGATGTGCGCAACAGGAACAGTAAGATTGATGTGGCCCATGCGTTCACGGCGAACTTTTTTCTCCGTCACTTCGACACCGCAGCGATCACAAACGATCCCTTTGTAACGGATGCGCTTGTATTTGCCGCAATGACATTCCCAGTCTTTAACCGGTCCGAAGATCCTTTCGCAGAACAGGCCGTCGCGTTCGGGCTTGTACGTACGATAGTTGATCGTTTCCGGCTTGAGCACTTCTCCGCTCGAACGCTCGAGAATGGATTCCGGGGAAGCCAGGCTGATCGTGATCGTCGAGAAGTTGCTCTTTATTTTGAATTCTTTTCGGAAAGACATATTGCTGATTTTTTTGTTCGTTGAATCAGTGACCGTTCAATTAATCGAGATTGACGTTGAGCGCCAGTCCGCGAAGCTCATGGAGCAACACGTTGAAGGATTCCGGTATGCCGGGTGTCGGCATATTTTCACCCTTAACGATCGCTTCGTATGCTTTCGCACGACCAACAACGTCATCCGACTTGATGGTGAGGATCTCCTGGAGAATGTTGGCCGCACCGAAAGCTTCGAGCGCCCACACTTCCATTTCCCCGAAACGCTGTCCGCCGAACTGCGCTTTACCACCGAGCGGCTGCTGTGTGATAAGCGAGTAAGGTCCGATCGAACGTGCGTGCATCTTGTCATCGACAAGGTGACCCAGTTTGAGCATGTAGATAATGCCCACCGTGGCAGGCTGATCGAAACGCTCGCCGGTTCCACCGTCATACAGGTACGTACGGCCGTAGCGCGGAATTCCTGCTTCGTCCGTGTACTTGTTGATCTCATCAATGGTAGCTCCGTCGAAGATCGGCGTGGCGAATTTCATTCCGAGCTTTTGCCCGGCCCATCCGAGAACAGTTTCGTAGATCTGTCCAAGGTTCATACGTGACGGTACGCCGAGTGGGTTGAGCACAATGTCAACCGGGGTTCCGTCTTCGAGGAACGGCATGTCTTCATCGCGCACGATACGGGCAACAATTCCCTTGTTACCGTGACGTCCTGCCATTTTATCGCCCACTTTGAGCTTGCGCTTCTTGGCGATATAAACTTTGGCAAGCTGTACGATTCCTGCAGGAAGCTCGTCACCGACCTGCAGTGCGAATTTTTTGCGTTTGTAAACGCCGCCGAGGTCGTTGAATTTGATCCCGAAATTGTGGAGCGTGATCTTCACCAGCTCGTTCGTATCGTTATCGTTCGTCCAGCGCGCCGGGTTCACGTTATTGAAATCGATCTTTTCGAGAACTTTCCCGCTGAACTTCGTTCCTTTTTCAACGACTTCCTCTTTCAGGTTATTGAAAACACCTGCAGAAGTTTTTCCGTTGAGAATAGAAGACAGCTTCTGGATAAGCGTATCGCGGAGAGCAGCTGATTCAACTGCTTCCTCTTTCTCGATCTTTTCGAGAAGAGTTTTTTCTTCTGCTTTCGCCTTTTTATCCTTGATCGCTCTTGAGAAAAGTTTTTTGTCGATGACGACGCCACGGATGGACGGCGGAACTTTCAGCGAAGCGTCTTTTACGTCGCCCGCTTTGTCGCCGAAGATGGCGCGCAGCAGCTTTTCTTCCGGAGAAGGGTCGGTTTCTCCCTTCGGCGTGATCTTGCCGATAAGAATATCGCCTTCCTTCACTTCTGCACCGACACGGATCAGGCCGTTCTCGTCGAGATCTTTCGTCGCTTCTTCAGAAACGTTCGGGATATCCGCCGTAAGCTCTTCGAGTCCGCGCTTGGTGTCGCGCACTTCCATCACGTATTCATCAATGTGGATGGACGTGAAAATATCATCACGCACCACGCGCTCGCTGATCACGATGGCATCCTCGAAATTGTAACCCTTCCACGGCATGAACGCCACTTTCAGGTTCCGTCCGAGTGCGATCTCGGAATCTTTCGTTGCATAGCCTTCACACAGGATCTGTCCGCGCTTCACTTTATCGCCTTTCTTCACCATCGGGCGGATGTTGATGCATGTGCTCTGGTTTGTCTTGCGGAATTTGGTGAGGCGGTAAGACTTCACATCATCATCAAAGCTGATGAGGCGGTCTTTATCCGAGCGGTTATAGCGGATCGTGATCTCCGTTGAATCGACATATTCCACAACGCCGTCTCCTTCCGCCTGCCACAGCACGCGTGAGTCGCGCGCGATGAGACCTTCGAGGCCGGTTCCCACGATCGGAGCCTGCGGGCGAAGCAGCGGAACTGCCTGGCGCTGCATGTTCGATCCCATGAGTGCGCGGTTGGCGTCATCGTGCTCAAGGAACGGGATGAGCGAAGCGGCGATGGAGGCGATCTGGTTCGGAGCAACGTCCATAAGCGAGATCTGCTCCGGTTCAACGACCGGGTAATCCGATTCGTAGCGCGCTTTCACACGGTTGCTGGCGAACTGTCCTTTGTCGTTGACATCGACATTCGCCTGTGCAATGATCTTCTGATCTTCTTCTTCTGCAGTCAGGTAAACAACATGCTTGTTCACGTCCACTTTACCGTTCGTTACTGTGCGGTAAGGTGTTTCAATGAACCCGAGCTTGTTGATTTTCGCATAAACGCAGAGGGAAGAAATAAGTCCGATGTTCGGACCTTCCGGCGTTTCGATCGTGCAGAGACGGCCGTAATGCGTGTAGTGTACGTCGCGCACCTCGAAACCGGCACGTTCGCGGGAAAGACCTCCTGGTCCGAGTGCGGAGAGACGACGCTTGTGCGTGATCTCTGCAAGCGGGTTCGTCTGGTCCATGAACTGCGACAGCTGGTTCGTTCCGAAGAACGAATTGATCACCGAAGAAAGCGTCTTCGCGTTGATCAGGTCGGTCGGTGTGAATACTTCGTTATCGCGCACGTTCATGCGCTCGCGGATTGTACGCGCCATACGCGCAAGACCGACGCCGAACTGCGAATAGAGCTGCTCGCCTACCGTACGGACGCGGCGGTTGGAAAGATGGTCGATATCGTCAATATCAGCCTTGGAATTGATCAGTTCGATCAGGTATTTGATAATGGCGATGATATCGTCTTTCGTGAGGACGCGAACGTCTTCCGCTGTGTTCAGCTTGAGTTTTTTGTTCAGCCTGTAGCGGCCCACTTCACCGAGGTCGTAACGCTTGTCGGAGAAAAACAGCTTGTCAATAATACCGCGGGCTGTTTCTTCATCCGGCGGTTCGGCATTGCGAAGCTGGCGGTAAATGTGCTCCACAGCTTCTTTTTCAGAGTTGGACGTATCCTTCTGAAGTGTATTGTAAATGATGGAATAATCGAGGTTGGCCGCATCTTCCTTGTGCAGGATGATGGACTTGACATTCGCATCAACGATAAGATCAATGTGGTTGTTATCGAGAATCGTTTCGCGGTCGATGATAACTTCGTTACGCTCGATGGAAACAACTTCACCGGTATCTTCATCGACAAAATCCTCCACCCATGTTTTCAGCACACGTGCGGCGAGCTTTCTTCCGACAACGGCTTTGAGTCCGGCTTTGCTGACCTTCACTTCGTCGGCGAGTCCGAACAGCTCGAGGATCTGCTTATCGCTTTCCCAGCCGATAGCGCGCAGCAGCGTGGTCACCGGTAATTTCTTCTTCCGGTCGATATAGGCGTACATCACGTTGTTGATGTCCGTAGCAAATTCGATCCACGAACCTTTGAACGGGATCACGCGGGCCGAATACAGTTTGGTTCCGTTGGCGTGGCGGCTTTGTCCGAAGAAAACGCCCGGTGAACGGTGAAGCTGGGAAACGATGACGCGCTCGGCTCCGTTGATAACGAACGTAGCGCGCGGCGTCATGTAAGGAATAGTTCCGAGGTACACATCCTGCACGATGGTTTCAAAATCTTCGTGCTCGGGATCGGTGCAATACAATTTCAGTTTTGCCTTCAGCGGAACGCTGTAGGTGAGTCCGCGCTCGATGCATTCATCGATAGAGTAACGCGGGGGATCAACGAAATAATCGAGAAACTCGAGAACGAAATTGTTTCGTGCATCAGAGATCGGGAAGTTTTCGCTGAATACTTTGAAAAGGCCTTCGTTCTGGCGGTTTTCGCTGGTGGTTTCCAGCTGGAAGAAATCCTGGAAGGATTTCAATTGGATCTCGAGGAAATCCGGGTAATCAATCTGGGCTTTGCTTTTCGCAAAGTTAATGCGTTGCTGTTTTTTGGTCGTTTCCAAGGCCGAGAGGAATTATAAGAAGTGAAACAAAAGCACGATAAGCAACAAAAGGGTTTAGACCTGCCCCCGTTCCGGTGTTCCGGAACGGGGCAAACAGGTCTAAGACTGAAATTCAGCAGTCTGAAGAACGGTATTACTTAACCTCAACTTCAGCGCCTGCTTCCGTGAGTTGCTTTTTAAGAGCTTCAGCATCTTCTTTGCTGATACCTTCTTTCACCGGTTTCGGTGCACCGTCAACGAGATCTTTGGCTTCTTTGAGTCCGAGGCCGGTTACGTCTTTCACGACCTTAACCACCTGGAGCTTGTTAGCACCGCCGTTCTTGAGAACAACGTCGAACGTTGTTTTCTCAGCAGCAGCAGCGCCACCGCCTGCTCCGGGAGCAGCGGCAACAGCTACAGCAGCAGCTGCGGGCTCGATACCATATTCGTCTTTCAGGATTTTGGCAAGCTCATTAACTTCCTTTACAGTAAGATTTACGAGCTGATCAGCAAGGGCTTTTACGTCTGCCATTTTTATTTGTTTTTGGTCCCGCAACGCGGGAGAGATTAGACTTGATTGTTTGAATTAGTAATTGGTTTCCTTTTAAACAGCGTCCGTTATTCGGGACGTTCAGAGAGCGTTTTGACAACACCAGCGATTTTTCCACCGCTGCTCTGGAGAGCAGAGATGACGTTTTTCGCAGGAGACTGGAGCAGGCCGATAATATCGCCGATAAGTTCGTTCTTGGACTTGATCGATGCGAGTGAATCGAGCTGATCATCGCCTATGTATACACTTTGTTCAACGAATGCCGCTTTCAGAACCGGCTTGGAATTCGTCTTACGGAATTCCTTGATAAGCTTGGCGGGTTCAGCGCCGGATTCGCAGAACATGATCGAGGTAGAACCTTTCAGCGTAACGTAAAGCGGATTGAAGGAGCCGTCATTGGCACGTTCCATTGCTTTACGAAGCAGCGTGTTCTTTACCACGAGCAGTTTGATCTTTTTGTCAAAACACTTTCTCCTCAGCGAGCTTGTCTTGTCAGAGGGAAGCTCGGAAGTGTCGGCGAGGTAGAAATTCTTGTTGTTGGCAAGAAGTTCCGCCAGGTCGTTGATAATTTGTGTTTTATTTTCCTTGTTCATTGGGTGATGCGTTAGGCTCCGCTATCAATGGAGCGTTATGCAAGCGTTTTGGTTTCTACCTGTACGCTCGGACTCATCGTGCTGCTGAGGTAAACACTTTTCATGTAGGTTCCTTTTGCAGAAGCCGGCTTCATCTTGATGATCGCCTGGAGAATCTCGTTGGCGTTATCCGCAAGTTTTGCCGCTTCAAAAGAAACTTTTCCCACAGCTGCGTGAATGATGCCAGCCTTGTCCACCTTGAAATCGATCTTGCCGCCTTTGGATTCTTTTACCGCTTTCCCTACTTCCATGGTAACTGTACCGGTTTTCGGGTTCGGCATAAGTCCGCGGGGACCAAGCACTTTTCCAAGCGCACCGACTTTTCCCATCATGCTGGGTGTGGTGATGATGACATCCACGTCTGTCCAGCCGTCCTTGATCTTCTGGATGAATTCGTCAGAACCAACATAATCAGCGCCGGCCGCTTTGGCTTCCGCTTCTTTGTCGGGTGTGCAGATCACGAGAATGCGAATCGTTTTACCAGTTCCGTGCGGAAGCGTAACGGTTCCGCGAACCATCTGGTTGGCTTTCTTCGGGTCTACACCGAGACGAATGCTGAGATCGACAGATGCGTCGAACTTGGTGGTGGTGATGTCCTTGACAATTTTGGCTGCATCCTGCAACGCGTATGATTTTGCCGGGTCATACTTTGCAATAGCTGCTTTCCTCTTTTTGGTCAGATTGGCCATTGTTTTGATTTTGCGACGTTCAAACGCCCTTTGCTAAAAGCGCGGGGCTCCGTCAGGTGAAACTCAATTGGATTTAAGCGGATTCGTACCCGTAACGTTAATACCAAGACTGCGCGCCGTTCCTGCCACCATGCTCATTGCTGATTCTATTGTAAAGCAATTGAGATCGGGCATTTTCGACTCGGCAATCGTGCGTACCTGGTCCCAGCTTACTGAACCCACTTTCTTACGGTTGGATTCACCGGAACCTGTCTGGACCTTAGCCGCGTCTTTAAGCTGCACGGCGACCGGCGGTTGCTTGATGATAAATTCGAATGACTTATCATTATAAACCGTGATGATCACCGGGAGCACTTTACCGGCTTTGTCCTGCGTACGGGCGTTGAACTGCTTGCAAAACTCCATGATGTTCACACCTTTCGCACCCAGTGCGGGTCCGATAGGCGGAGACGGGTTGGCTGCGCCACCTTTGATCTGGAGTTTGATCAGAGCACTTACTTCTTTCGCCATTTTGCAGTTTTTACTGTTTTGTTTCTGTTATGTTGGAAGCGCGTAACAGCGTATCAATAGCAGGTTATTCTTTTTCAACCTGCATGTAATTAAGCTCGAGCGGTGTTTTGCGGCCGAAAATCTTGACCATCACCTTGAGCTTCTTCTTCTCTTCGTTGATCTCTTCGATCACACCCGAGAAGGTATTGAACGGTCCGTCGATCACTTTCACCGTCTCACCCACAACGAACTGGTTCAGCATTGTCTCTTCCGCTCCTGCGAGCTCATCAACTTTTCCGAGGATGCGGTTGATCTCGGACGGGCGCAGCGGAACGGGGTCGCCGGTCTTCGACCCGAGGAAACCAATTACACCGGTAATATTTTTAAGAACGTGCGGAATTTCACCGACCAGCGAGCCTTCCAGCATCACGTAGCCGGGGAAAATATTTCTTTCCTTGCTGACCTTTTTCCCATTCCGGATCTGGATCACTTTTTCGATCGGGATGAGCACCTGTGAAACATAATCCTGCATACCCAGACGCGAGATCTCGGACTCAATGTATTGCTTGATCTTCTTCTCCTTCCCGTTCACCACGCGCAATACATACCACTTCTTCACCTGTTGTTCCTTATGTTGGATCTGTTCAGCCATTTTAATTCAGCTAAATTGGGTTTGAAAAAATTTATCCTCCGATAAATTTATAGATCGCTTCCATCCCCTTATTGAAAGAGAAATCCATCGCAAAAACGATCACGGCAAAAATGACGGTCGCGATCATTACGATAACGGCACTTTCCTGGAGTTCAGACCAGGTAGGCCAGGTCACCTTGTTCACGAGTTCATCCCTGACCTCGTCGTAATATGCCCTGATTTTATTGAACATGCTCTTTGTTTTTTGCACAGGCACCTGGATTCGAACCAAGATCAACGGTTTTGGAGACCGCTATTCTACCATTGAACTATGCCTGTTTAACCGTTTCAGCAGTTTGTTCTTTTGGCAGCGAAAGGTGTTCTTCGCCTTATCGGCGAAAAACACCTTCGGTCTGCAGTTGATCTTAAACCGCCGGAATTACTTCACGATCTCGATAACCTGTCCGGCACCAACGGTACGGCCACCTTCGCGGATAGCGAAGCGAAGACCTTTGTCCATAGCGATGGGAACGATAAGCTTCACGCTGATCGTCACGTTATCGCCGGGCATTACCATTTCGCGGCCGGCAGGAAGTTCGATCTCCCCGGTTACATCCGTTGTACGGAAGTAGAACTGCGGGCGGTATTTATTGTGGAAGGGGGTATGACGACCACCTTCTTCTTTTTTCAGAACGTAAACTTCTGCTTTGAATTCCGTGTGCGGCGTAATGGATCCGGGCTTGGCGATAACCATTCCACGGCGGATATCTTTTTTCTCGATACCACGGAGGAGAAGACCAACGTTGTCGCCTGCTTCACCGCGATCAAGGAGTTTGCGGAACATCTCAACGCCGGTAACGGTCGTTTTGAGTTTCTCTTCCTGCATACCGATGATCTCTACTTCTTCGCCGACGTTCACAACGCCAGTTTCGATACGGCCCGTTGCAACGGTACCGCGACCGGTGATGGTGAACACGTCCTCAACAGACATGAGGAAGGGTTTTTCCTTATCACGGGCAGGAGTCGGGATGTATGAATCAACCGCATCCATGAGTTCCATGATCTTTTCAACCCACTTCGGCTCTTTGTTGAGTCCGCCGAGCGCAGAACCGCGAATGATCGGGGTATTGCTTCCGTCAAACTGGTAGAAGCTCAGGAGTTCGCGGATTTCCATTTCCACGAGGTCCAGAAGTTCAGGATCATCGACCATGTCCACTTTGTTCATGAACACGACGATTTTCGGAACACCAACCTGGCGGGCCAGAAGAATGTGCTCGCGCGTCTGGGGCATGGGGCCATCCGTTGCGGCCACAACGAGAATAGCACCGTCCATCTGCGCAGCTCCGGTAACCATGTTCTTGACGTAGTCAGCGTGACCCGGGCAGTCAACGTGAGCATAGTGACGATTTGCAGTTTCGTACTCTACGTGCGAGGTGTTGATGGTGATACCGCGTTCTTTTTCTTCAGGTGCATTGTCGATTGACGAGAAGTCGCGAGCCTGCGCCAGACCTTTATCTGCAAGAACAGCGGTAATTGCAGCCGTAAGGGTCGTTTTACCGTGGTCAACGTGACCGATTGTTCCGACGTTCACGTGCGGTTTGGAACGGTCGAATTTCTCTTTTGCCATAATTATGGTTTTTTAATTGTGTTGATGTTACTGTTTAATGTTTCGAAACGTTTACTCTTTTGTTCGGATATTATTTTGTCGGGGTTACCGAATTCCCTTGATTTCATTTTCCTGAGCCGATGGCGGGAATTGAACCCGCGACCTCTTCCTTACCAAGGAAGTGCTCTACCACTGAGCTACAGCGGCTGAACAGCAGTTGCTTTTTCAGTTCCGCGGAACCATCGGTTCCATTTCCAACTTTCGAGCGGAAGACCGGGCTCGAACCGGCCACCCTCAGCTTGGAAGGCTGATGCTCTACCAAATGAGCTACTTCCGCTTAATTTACCTTTCAGTGCCCTGCTTTTCCTGCATTTTCAATGACCGCAGGAATTGTCCGTTTTCGCTGAGGCTTCGCCGGACGATGTGGGGAGAACAGGATTCGAACCTGTGAAGTCTAAGACAACAGATTTACAGTCTGTCCTCGTTGGCCACTTGAGTATCTCCCCGGAAAGGTGCTAAAAGGCCCGGAGTGATCACCGCCGGCACCAGAGATTGAATGGAGCCGGCGAAGGGACTCGAACCCCCGACCTGCTGATTACAAATCAGCTGCTCTACCAGCTGAGCTACACCGGCAACTACTGGTCATATCCGGCCGGAAGAATCCAACGGCCCATTGCGTTCAACTGCTGTTTTCAAAGAACTTTTCAGGCGTATTTCACCTGTGCCCTTTTCAAAAAGGACTGCAAATGTATAAAACTTTTCACATCCGACAAACGGTGAAATTTATTTTGGCGCCCAAAAAACACAAAAAAACCGGCCTTTCGGGCCGGCTGTTCACATAACCTGGGAAGGGCTCAAATTCCCTTGAGCTTATCCTTGTATTTTTTGACCTGCCTGGACAGCGCGGTTACCCCCGTGTCAATGGCCTCTTCAAAGGTTTTGCACTGTCTTTTCACATAAAGATCATTTCCCGGGACGTTGATCTTTATCTCCGCCACTTTGTTGGTCGTCGAATCCGACTTGTCGAGGCGAAGAAATATTTCACTGCTGATGATCCCGTCATAAAAATGCGACAGTTTGCCCACCTTGTCTTCAATGAAAGACAGCAGCTTGTGATCGGCCGTAAAGTGGATGGATTGAATCTGAATTTCCATAATTCCTCCTTTGTTTGGATGTTGTTATTGATTCATGCACGCGGATGCGCCTTATGATAAACCGCCTTCAGCTTTTCGACCGTGTTATGCGTGTAAACCTGCGTTGCCGCAAGGCTTGTATGCCCGAGAATTTCGCGGATCGCATTGAGATCCGCGCCATTATTGAGCATGTGTGTTGCAAAAGTATGCCGAAGAACGTGAGGGCTTTTTTTCTCTATCGTCGTAACAAGACTAAGGTAATACCTCACCTTTTTGTAAACAAATCCGCGACTTAGTTTTTTTCCTCTGGAATCAACCAGTAATTCACTTCCGGCCGAAAGGCCGTTTTTAGCCAGTTCATTATCACGAAACCTGCGGAAAACGGTGATGAGCTCAAGCAATTCGTCCGGAACCGGAATGATCCTTTCCCGGTTGCGTTTGCCAAGTACCTTTATCGTTGATTTTGAGTAATTTATGTTATTCCCGGCGAGGTTGACCAGCTCCGAAACGCGAATCCCGGTCGCATAAAGCATTTCGATGATCAGGCGATCAAGCATACGGGAATATTCATCTCCCGGACTTTCTTTCAGAATATTGGAATCCAGCAGGTTATCAATATTCCGTTCTTCCACAAAAGCGGGAAGCCGTTTGGAAATCTTCGGTCCCTGGATGCGATGGGTGGGATTGGAAGTGATCTCGCCGGAAACCCTGAGAAAGCGGTAATATCCCCTGAGGCTTGTGATTTTCCGGTTAACGGACCGCGGATCCATTCCCTGGTCCATCAGCCGGGCGATCCATGAACGTATGACCTGGTAACCGGCTTCTGCCGGGGCCATATCCCCGTACGTTTCGACCAGGAAATCGCGGAACTGGATGAGATCGGATTCGTACGCCAGCGCTGTGTGCGGAGAATAGCGTTTTTCGTTCCGGATAAAGTCGATAAAACTATTGAAGGGATGTTCGTTCACGCGCGGAAAAAAGAAATACACACAATTGTACGACAAACCCACTTCGAAGTTTGTCCAATTGTGTGTATTTCAGTAAAAAATTGTGAACGGGAACGCTTACGCTTCCACGTCGAGCTGCATGTGCTGCTTATAAATCGCTTTCAGCTTCACCTCGCGCTTGCGCACGGAAGGCTTCGTGAATTTCTGGCGATCGCGGAGCTCACGGACAACGCCCGTTTTTTCGAATTTCTTTTTGAATTTCTTGAGCGCTTTTTCGAGCGATTCGCCTTCTTTTACCGGTACAACGATCATGTTTTTATTCCTCTTTCTGTTTTTATAAGGGGTGCAAATGTAGAAAAGCCAATGTGATTATGCAACTATTTGTCGCTGAACCTTTAATTTTGACCACACTTGGAGCGCAAAAAGATCTTTATCCTGGGCCCGGCATTTCCGCTTCGCGGCGGGCTTGCCACTTTTGACGAGCTGCTCTGCCGCTCCCTCAATGAAGCGGGTCATGATACCCGAATCATCTCATTTTCATTGCAATACCCTTCCTTCCTGTTCCCGGGCACCACGCAATACGACAAAAGCGGGAAAGCGCCTGCAGGCATAAAAATCGAAACGCGGATCAACTCCGTAAACCCGTTCAACTGGCTGAAGACCGGGCGATACATCCGGAAAGAGCGGCCCGATTTTCTCATTTTCCGGTACTGGCTCCCGTTCATGGGGCCCGCTTTGGGAACGATTGCACGCCGTGCAAAGAAAAACGGTCACACGAAGATCCTGGCCATCGTCGATAATGCGATCCCGCATGAAAAACGGCCGGGCGACAGAATGTTCTCGGCTTATTTCCTGAAAAGCTGCGACGGCTACCTGACGATGTCCCACAAGGTGATGGATGATCTTTCGCAGTTCACGAAATCGGAGCTGAAACTGTTCACCGAGCATCCGCTGTACACTTCCTTCGGAGAAGCGGAGGACAAGAAAAAAGCGAGGGAATTTCTCGGTATTGAACCCGACGGGAAATACCTGCTTTTTTTCGGGCTGATCAGGCGCTACAAAGGCCTCGACCTCCTGCTGGAAGCCATGAGTGACGAACGCGTGAAAGCAACCGGCGCAAAGCTTATCGTCGCCGGAGAATATTACGAGGACAGCAGCTATTACGACGAGATCATCCAGCGGTTCAATCTTTCCCGTAACGTCATTCTGCACACGAAATTCATCCCGCACGAAGAGGTCCGCCACTATTTTTCCGCGTGCGATCTCGTGGCGCAGACCTATCACACCGCCACGCAAAGCGGTGTAACGAAAATCGCGCTTCATTTCGACAAACCCTCGCTGGTAACGGATGTCGGCGGACTGGGCGAGATCATCCTGCACGGGAAATCGGGATACGTGGTGCCGCCGAAGGCAAAAGACATCGCCGACAGCATCGTGGATTTTTATTCCAATCACAGGGAAAAAGACTTTGTGAACGCCACCATTGAAGAAAAAAAGAAATACGGATGGGACGTGATGGTGGACAGCATCGAAACACTTTACCGGAGGGTAATTGAAAGTTAGCCGCGGATTCCGCGGATTTTCGCAGCTTTATATCCGTTATGATCATTAAAAGCAAAGCACCGTTGCGATTGGGTCTGGCCGGCGGCGGAACAGACGTTTCTCCGTATTCGGACCTTTATGGCGGGGCCATTCTCAACGCGACGATCTCCAGTTACGCGTATGCCGTGCTGGAGCCAATGGAAAACGGGAAGATCGAACTGGTTTCGGGCTCCCCGGAAAATGTATTCATCCATCATTCGGCCGACGAACTGCCGATTGATAACCGCGCGTATGAATTGCAGTGCGGCGTATACAACCACATTGTAAAACATTACACGAAAAAGCCGCTTTCGTTCCGGATGACCACCTGGATCGATGCGCCGCAGGGATCGGGGCTGGGCACTTCGTCCACGCTTGTGGTCGCCATCCTCGGCGCATTCACCGAATGGCTGAAGCTTCCGCTCGGTCAGTACGACATCGCGCATCTCGCCTACGAGATCGAGCGCATTGAAATGGGAATGGCCGGCGGGAAGCAGGACCAGTATGCAGCTACGTTCGGCGGCGTGAATTACCTCGAATTTTTCGCGAATGACAAAGTGATCGTCAACCCGCTTTCGATCAAGCCGGACGTCCTGAATGAACTCGAGATGAACCTGCTGCTCTATTTCACGGAAACCCGGAGAGAGTCGGCGCAGATCATCAGCCACCAGGTGGAAAATGT
>DASTSF010000043.1:0-11907 GCA_035760825.1 Bacteroidia bacterium | reverse complement strand
CACCATCTGTTCCGGGCAGCCGGCTCCCATCGGCGCAAATGCGCAAGGCGGAACCGGCAGCTACACATATTCGTGGAGCCCGGCACTCGGACCGAATTCCAGCTACACGGTTTACCCGCCGGCACCGACGACGTACACTGTTCATGCAGTAGATGCCAACGGCTGCACAAGTCCGTCAGCGAGCGTCACCGTCGATATGTTCTCGCTGGTTCCCGGCGATCTCACGGTTTCGGGACCTGCAAGCGTCTGCCAGGGCACACAGGTCACCATCAGCGCGATGCTCAACGGGAACACCGGGCCCGTTACGTGGAACTGGAACAACCAGCCCTGGACCACCGGCGGACCGTTCGCAGTACAACCTTCTTCGAGCACTACGTACCAGGTGAACGTAACGAACATCTGCGGCACTGTCGTCTCTCAATCGATCCCGATCACGGTACACCCGAATCCCGTTGTTACGCTGTCCCCGCAATCCGGGTCCGGCTGCGACCAGGTTCGCCTCCAGTTCGCAGACAATGATCCCGCCAATGCCGGCTGCACCTATTCGTGGGATTTCGGAGATGGGTACACCGCCGCCGGCAGCAGCACGTACCACGATTATACGGATGACGGCAACTATTTAGTAACCGTGCATATTATTTCACCCTTTGGTTGCACAGGCAGCACAACGACGACGGCCAGCGCAATCGTTTACCAGTCGCCGCACGCCGGGTTCAGCCCGTCAGCGAATGACGTCAGCGAGCTCGAGCCCACGATCCTTTTCCAGAATCAATGTTCTGCGAACACGATCGGGTGGCACTGGGATTTCGGCGACAATGACACGAGCAATGTGCCGAGTCCTTCACACACCTACGCCGACAAAGGATCGTACAACGTGCGCCTCATTGCGACATCCGTCGGCGGCTGCATGGACACAACGGAAATGCCTGTCGCTATCGATCCTGAATTCACGCTCTTCATCCCGAACGCCTTCACACCGAACGGCGACGGGAAGAACGATGTGTTCCTCGCTTACGGAAATGAAGTGTCCGCCTTCCACATGATGATGTTCGACCGCTGGGGCAACATGATCTTCGAGTCGAACGACATCAACAAAGGATGGGACGGCCGCGGCAACGGGGGATCGGACATTGCGCAACAAGATGTTTATGTGTACAAAATAGACGTGACCGACTTCAGGGGTAAACTGCATCGCTATACCGGTCACGTCTCTCTCCTCCAGTAGTGTAGTGATGTTGGTTTGGTTAATGCGCACAACGGGCTCCCGGAAAACGGGGGCCTGTTTTGCTTTGGGAAAGAGAACGATTATTTCACCGCGACAAAAATATCCACTTCAGCATCCGCGGGGTTCTGCGCTCTTTCATTGTACACTTCATAATCCGAAGTGAAGCTGCGCCGCAGCGTTTTGTCGTTCCAGATGTTCGCCCACTGCGCAGCGATGACATCCGGAATTTTTCCTTTGCACGTAAACTTCATACACTTCCCTCCGGGAATCTTTTTCCCGGTCATTCCTTCCGGAAGATCTTCCACTGAGCTTACACGGCACCCGAGGAGCGTCGTGTATAGACCCGTATGATCGGATTCATAGTCGGTGTAAATGGAATAAATATCCGCGCTTACTTTTCCGGGAATTTTTGCGGAAATGTTTTCGGCGAAAAACCTTCCCCATAATTCACCGATATCTTTCATGGATTGTCCGCCTGCATTGGTGGTGCGCACGGAAATCCCGGCAACGTAAAAATCCCCGGTTTGTATTTCGTTATTCACCGGAGTACGTTTTAATAATGCGGATGACAGCCGGTTTTTCAGCAGTCATTACAGAAACAAAATAAACACCGGCCTGCAAAGCGGAAATATCCACCAGGGTCGTTTTGTCAGCCTCCGTCCGGACGATCTGCCCGGCAACGTCGTAAATGACAACCCGGCCTGGCGCCGTTCCATCGGCAGAAAAAATCCGCAGCACATCATGGCAGGGGTTCGGCGCAATGAAAAACGGGTTCGCGTTATCCGTCGCTTCAATCCCAGACGGCGATGTACGGTAGCGCAGGAAGATCTGGTACTGGCTGCCCGGTTTTTTATGGTAATACATACGCGACATGTCGGTCGTCAATGTGGCTGCTTCGGGCAGAAGCGGGGACCCGTAAACCACAACCGGCAGGCCGAACGTATCATTCAACGTATTGCGCACGGAAACGCAGATGGTCGTCTGCGTGGGATTGTTTTTCAGGATGCGCGTGAAATACAACTCGAGCCCGTCGGAGGAAATGTTGGGTGCATACACGTCGTAATTCGTGTCGTTGACGTTCATCAGCAGCCCGTCGGAATTCGCCAGCTTCGCGAACGTGGAATCGTTCAGCTTCGCGGCGACGCCAAGCTGCGCTTTGCACGGCATGTTCGAACAGTTGTTGAAATAGGCATTGCAATACCAGAGCAGGCTGCCGTCTGTGCTGATCGCGGCATCCATGACGATCCAGCCCGGCGTGTAGATGTAAAAATTTCCATGCACGCGGCCGGTGTTCACCACGTCGCTGCCGTTAAATGTTCCGTGGAAGAAATTATCGTACTGCGCCGGCCAGTTGCGCGTCGACGTCCAGTAAAAATTATTGACCGAATCGCAGGAAGCGACGGCGTCGAGGCGGGGCGTCACGGTCTGGTCAGCGCCGTTGAGCGCGCCCATGTAGGTGAACACGGAATCGTTCACACGTACGGCATAATACAGGCTTGTCGTGATGCCGTCGTTCAGGCTGTTGAAGAAAAGATAATTTCCGTCGGGAGAAATGAACGGTTCCATCGCATCGAATGTAAGCCCGGTGATCGTCACGGGGATCTCATTGCCGAAAACGGGAACATTCTGTGCATCCGCGCTGAAGAAAAAAACGGCGGACACGATAAAAGTCGATAGCAGCTTCATTTAAAAAAACAGGGAGTAGCTAATTACAGGGAGTAGCTAATTTAAGAAAATCCGTTTTCGCGCCCGGCGTTCACGGGACGATAAACTTTCCGCAGCAGCCTTCTTCTTCGCTGCCGATGAAATAAATTCCCGGCGGCAATCCGGCAATACTCAGGGAAGAAGATCCCGGTGCACACGAAGAGGATGAGACCGTTTTGCCATCGGCTGAAAAAATACGGATGTGCATTTCATGGCCGGAATTATTTTTCAGCACAAGCAATGCGTTTTTTGCGTCCTGCGAAAATGAAAAGCCCGTGGACATGGCAACCCCGTCACCCGCTGAGGCAAGCGGGTTAAGATTAATGGTGAAAACGTTGGCAAACACACAGGAATCGACCTGCAGCGGAAGGAAGTTGGAAACGTAAAGTTCGAACGTCACCGTGTAGTTGACCGGAACTGGTTGCGTTACATCGAAGCAGATATACGCCGGCATCGTGTCGCCGGGATTCCAGGAGGACGCGAAGACCTGCCAGTTGCTGCTGTGCAGGCTCATGCCGGGCGGCAGCGGCGTGGTGTTCCGGATCTTCGCCAGCGGGTACGCGAAACCTGTCGTCGTGTTGTTGACAATAGGGATAGTGATAACGGAATCGGCGCAGGAAAATCCACCGGAAAAGCGAAGACCCTGGCTGACATATGCAAGCGGCATCGTGTCGCAGATGACGACCTGGCTGCGCGAAGGAAGCGTCACGAAGAATACGATCGCAGTAAAAAAAATGTGGAAAGCAGGACGGATCATGGGAACGGGTTTGTTCAAAGTTAGCCCATTTTGCCCGGCAAACCCGCTTTACTTTTTCGGCTTGATGCCGGCGAGATACCGCGAATAAATATCTTTCGCGATCGCCGAAAACGCCCCGGAAGAAATTTTTGAAGGCGTGTTCGTGGCGGAAGAAAATGTTCCCTTGCTTTTGCCGGCGGCCACCCGCTTTTCAGTCGTGGCGCTGTAGATGGTCCAGTGCACGACAACATCGCGCACGTAATCCGTTTTTCCCTGCGTGTTGTACGGATCGGCGCCGAAATTATTATCGATGTCGATCTCGTTGATGAAGATGATGTAATCCGCCCCGTACTTCGCATGCAGGTAGCCGAGCAGGTTCGGGCTGAGCACGGTGCAGTTCATGAATTTATCCGTTTCATCATCCGTTGTCTGGATCTGCCCGTTGCTCGTTCCCTGCTTAGGTGCGTTGAGCTTCGCCGAGTCGGCTTTCGTGGGATTGAGCGGAAAATTCACCGGTGTGTAGGAACGCTGCGTAACGACATACGTATAGCGCAGATCCTTTTTCATCTTCGCCGTATCGTCGAGGAGAGACGTGACGCTGCACGTGGGGCCGAATGATTTTTTCAGCTGGTCGACCAATCCTTTGCGCAGCGATTCTTCGATCTGGTCGTATTTCTGCCCCGTTTCATTGCTGATCGCACGCGAGACATCGGAGCTGACGTTGAACGTGATCGGTTCCCACGGAATGATGAGCACTTTCGTTTTCCCGTTGGGCGCTTTCGGCGGGTTGTCGTTGCCGTCATTGCGCGTATTCACCTGCGCGAATGTGATCGCAGGTAAAAGAAGTATGCAGAACAGGCTGCGCAGAGCGGCTTTCATGTGTATGAATAACGGGCTTTCCGCTTTTTTATTTGCAAAACTAATGCCGGAACGCCCGGAGGATGTCGTTTCCATTGGCGAAAATGAGCAGGCCGAGCACGATGTACATGCCGATGGTGAGCGCTTTCTGCATGAACTTGTCGCTCACTTTTTTGCCCGTGATCATTTCCCACAGCACGAAAAGAATGTACCCCCCGTCGAGTACGGGGATCGGCAGCAGGTTCATGAACGCAAGAATGACGGAAAGGAATGCCGTGATATTCCAGAACGCTTCCCAGTCCCACGTGGAAGGGAAAAGTCCGCCGATGGTGGCGAAACCGCCGATCTTTTTTGCGCCCGCTTTGGTGAAGAGAAGACGCAGCTGCTTCACATAGTTGACGAGCACTTCGCCCGTACGCTGGAACCCGCGCCCCCATGCGCTGAAGAAGCCGTACTCTTTCGTGTTGAGCGTCATGTAGCGGTCTTCCGCGTAGGGCAGCACGCCCATTTTTCCTTCCCCGTTGATCGCGATATCGATCGTTTTCCAGGAGCCGTTGCGGACAATTCCCACGTGCGCTGTTTTGTTCGCATACCCGGAAAGCTTGCGCGCGATCTGCTGGAAATACACGAGCGTATCGCCGTCGATGGAAACGATGCTGTCGCCTTTCATCATCCCCGATTTTGCCGCAGGCATGCCGGGAATAATGCTGTCCACCACGAAGGGAAAGCGCGCATCGAACAATACCTTGACATCTTTTTCCACCACGGTCTGATCAAAGCCGTCGGGAACACTGATGTTCACTTTTTCGCCGTTGCGGTCGACCTGTATCGTCTTCGCTTTGTCGAGGATGATCGCCACTTTCGCATCCTGGAAACTTTCCATAGGCTTGTTGTCGACAGACAAAAGCTTGTCGCCGTCCTTCAGCCCGATCCCCATCGCTACGGAGTCGACGGCCATTCCGTATTTCGCGTTTTTCACGGGAAGATACGCTTCGCCGTACGCCCACGACACCATGCTGTAGATGACAATGGCAAGCAGCGCGTTCACGGTAATTCCCCCCGCAAGGATGATGAGACGCTGGTATGGTTTTTTCCCGCGGAACTCGTGCTTCCCGGGCGGCTTCGGTTCTTTTTTCTCTTCCGGCGCGTCCTTTCCTTCTTCGCCCTCTTTCGCGTCCTTGTCTTTTTTGTTCTTGTCTTCTTCCGAATCAGCCGTCATTCCGGCGATGTCGACGTATCCGCCGAACGGGAACCAGCCGATGCCGTATTCCGTCTCGCCGATCTTCTTTTTGAACAGCGCAAATTTGGCAATGCCCGGGAACGGAAAAAGAAAATCGAAGAAGAGATAGAATTTATCCACGCGCGCCTTGAACCAGCGTGCAGTGATGAAATGACCGAACTCGTGGAGTATGATGAGTAAGGAAAGACTGAAGAAAAAGAGGGTGAATTTTACCACGGAGGAAAGTGTGATTTACAACGTACGGTTTACGAGTTTATGCCGGCGAAAATCCGGGAACCCGCAAAAATAAGCATTAAACAGCGCCTTCACCCAGGCCGGGCAAATGAGGACCGGTGTTCCATTAACAAACATTATCACTTCTGCAGGCAATGATCGGCTGCGCTGAAGCGAAAACAGAAAAGAGCAGCGGGAAAAAGGTGAAAAGTATACCGCGGCCGAAACGCGCATGCTGCGTTCCAGGACGGCGGCCGGAAAAATTCCCTGTCAATGAAAAATCCTTATTTATCGTCCCGCGTCATTGCCATATACGCGATGCGGAATTTCACCGGGGTTTCGCCGGGCTTACCGTAACGTGTCAGTTCTTTGATCATCACCTGGTCTTTGTAGCTAATGATCTTCTGCCATTCTTTTTCGCCGTACGCAGAAGAGACCATGTACGCAGCGCCCCTGATGTTCTCCACGCCCACCAGCTTTTCTGCCGTGTTCTTGTCGAACGTGGTGGTGTAGAAGCTGTATTCTCCCTGCTTGATGGTATGAAAAAGATACATCGTGTTGATCGTGCCGTCGGCGTCGTATCGGAAAAAATCATACTGCCGGGAATTGGATGCGTCTTCCTCCGTAAACCGTCCGCGGTATTCCTTATCGGCAAATGAATAGTTGTCGAGCTCGTACCAGTCGTATTTTTTCAGCGTGTCCGTGAAATTCTGCGGCAGGGCGGCGGCTTTCGCACCGAGCAGCGCATCCTGCTTCATGGAAAGTTTCTTCCCGGTCGCGATAACTTTATTGTAATACGCCGTGTCAACATCCTTCACCTTCAACTGGGCGGAAGCGGGAAGAATGAACAGGAAAAAAGCAGCTGAAAGAATGCCGAAACGGGCGGAGATCTTTTGCATGGAACTAAGTTTGAAGAAAGTTAGTACAATTTTCAGACCGCGGATGCGGGACTCTCCGGCTGATGATCACGCGGGACGCGGATTATTTTGCAAAATGCACCGCCACCCGTCTCGCTTCTTCATCGCTCTTCACATAATCTTCATACGACGGTTTTGCCAGGAAATGCGATTGGGCCATCGTGCCCGAAATAACTTCCGCGATCTGCAGGAAGCTTATTTTCTCTCCGAGAAAAGCCTGCACAGCCACTTCGTTCGCGGCGTTCATCACGCAGGGCATGTTGCCGCCTTTCTTCAGCGCGTCCATGGCGAGCTGCAGGCACGGGAACGTTTCCGTATCGGGTTTTTCGAAGGTGAGCGAAGGGTAGTTCATGAAATTGAACCGCGGAAAATCCGAACGCAGGCGCTGCGGATAACCGAGCGCATACTGGATCGGCAGCTTCATATCAGGTAATCCCATCTGCGCCTTCATGCTGCCGTCACAGAACTGCACGATGCTGTGAATGATGCTTTGCGGGTGGACGATGACGTCGATCTGCTCCGGCTTCAGTCCGAACAGCCATTTCGCTTCGATCACCTCGAGCCCTTTGTTCATCAGCGTCGCCGAATCGATCGTGATCTTCGCGCCCATTTCCCAGTTCGGGTGTTTCAGCGCATCCTTTTTGGTGACGTGCAAAAGCTCATCACGCTTCTTTCCGCGAAAAGGTCCGCCCGATGCGGTGAGGTAAATTTTCTCGATGGGATTGTGGAATTCCCCGGCAAGACACTGGAAGATCGCCGAATGCTCGGAATCGACGGGATATAAATTTACGCCGTTCTTTCTCGCTTCTGCCGTAACGATTTCCCCGGCCACCACGAGCGTTTCCTTGTTCGCCAGCGCGATCTGTTTCCCGGCTTTCACCGCAGCCAGCGTCGAACGCAACCCGGCATAACCGACGATGCCGGCCAGCACGAGGTCGATCGTTTCCATCTGCACCACGTCGCACAGCGCTTCTTCTCCGCCGTACACTTTTATGTCGTCATCGTGCAGGGCTTCTTTCACGAACGCCAGCTTCGCCGTATCGTTGATGACAACGACGTTCGGCCGGAATTTTTTCGCCTGCGCGACCAGCAGCTCCGCGTTATTCCCCGCGGCGAGCACTTCCACTTCGAAATGCCCGGGATGCGCGGCAACCACATCGAGCGCCTGCGTGCCGATGGAGCCGGTGCTGCCGAGAATGGCCAGGCGGCGGATTTCAGGTTTCGGATTTCGGGTTTCGGATTCGCTCATCCGCGACAAAGATAACGGAGCCCTGCAGACGGAATGTTGCTACCTGACTGTTTTCAGCTGTAAACCGGCGATCGTAAACCGCTCCGCTCTTCAGAACACCATGTTCTCCTGCGGGTCGATCGGTGTTCCGTTGTACCACAATTCGAAATGCAGGTTGGGTTCCGCGATCTGCTCTCCTGAACTTCCGACGATCGCGATCGGGTCGCCGGCCTTGACATAGTCGCCGGTTTTCTTCAGCAGCGACGCACAGTGTTTGTAAATGGAAACGAGGTTATCGGAATGCTGCACCTGGATCACGTAGCCGTCGTCGACTGTATACCCTGCGGAGATCACTGTTCCGTCGAGCGTGGCGCGAATGGGCTCGTTCTCATCAGCAGCGACAATGTCAACACCGAAATGCCCTTCCGCCATATTGAACGGGTTGGTGATCGTTCCCTTCACGGGCACGAAAAAGAAAAACCCGCTGATGCCCTGGTGGCGCACATCCATCTTCAGGGAATATTCGTCCATGTCTTCGATCTCATCGCGCAGTGCAGAATCTTCTTTCGAAGGTTTCGCTTTGATGTTCGCATATTTTTTCGTGGAATCGCGGAAATTTTTCGGGTGCTCTGCGGAATCCTGCCCGGTGAGAATGATCCGCAGGTTGTCCATGTATTTTTTTCGCGCAACCATCGAATTCTGCAGGGAATCGGCACGCACGCTCAGGGAATCGAGCTTTGTCTGCAGGCCCACGTCGGCGTAACCGGGAATGTACTCCCGCAGTGGCGTGAAGGCGACGAGGCTCACCACGAGCGTCGTCATGATGATGGTCGTCGCCGCGATCAGGATCAGGAAGCCGAGCGGCGTCAGCCGCACCGAAAGCCGCTCCTCGAACGTCTCGTCATTCATCACCACCAGCCGGTACCGGCTGCGGAGACGTTCCATAAATCGTTTGAACCCTTTCTTTTCCTGCATTTTCGAGCGAGAAACACAAATATCGGAAAATCAGGCCCGGTTGCTCCCGGCCACGGGCAACCTGCGCGCATTTCCGTCGTCTCTAATCACGGGAATACACTATTTTTGCCCTCCCGGCGTTACCCTCCCGTATTCGGGCTGCCGCCTTTTTAGTCTGTGAAAAAATTCAGATCATACCATTTCGCTTTCCTGCTGCTGACCATGGCCTTTATCGTGGCGTGCTCGACGACCAAGAACACGTTCGTTACGCGTTCCTATCACAACATGACGTCGCGCTACAATGGCTATTTCTACGCGAAGGAAGCCATGAAAAGCGCCATGCTCACGGTGGACAAATCGTACGTGGACGATTACAGCCAGCTGCTGCCGCTCTTCAAGCTTCCCATCACTCCCGAAACAAAAGCCTGCTACACCGATCTCGAAAAAGCGATCAAGAAGTCGCAGAACGTTATTTCCCGTCATACGATCACCAACAAAAGCGGCATCGAGATCCCGGGCGCCGTCAAATGGATCGATGACAATTACCTCATCATCGGGCAGGCGCATTATTACAAAGGTGAATACCTCGCGGCCCTTGATATGTTCGATTACATCATCGACACGTATTCCAAATTCCCGATCCGTTTCGACGGCATGCTCTGGAAAGCGCGGGCGCAGATACAGCTCGGCGCTTATAAGGACGCCGAATCCGAGCTCGACGTGGTGGCGAATAATAAATCATGCCCTCCCCGCCTCAACGCTGACGTCAAAGCCACATACGCCGACCTTTACATGCACACGGGCAATTACCCGAATGCGATCAAATACCTCGAGCAGGCGATCCTGCTCACGAAGAAAAAAAGCACCCGCGCCCGTTATCTTTTCGTGCTCGCGCAGCTGTATGAAAAAGTCGGCAAGGAGAAAGATGCGTATGCAACCTATGGCAAGGTCATCGCGCTGCACCCGCAGTACGATATGCTTTTCAATGCAAAGCTCAACCGCGCGCGCCTGAGCGCAAGCGACGTGAAGAACAGGACGGCAGCCAAGAAAGAGCTGCAGAAAATGCTGACGGACGAAAAGAACATCGAGTTCCAGGACCAGATCTATTATACGCTCGGGCAGCTTGAGGAAAAATCTGGCGACAAAGCCGGCGCGCTTGCATATTACAAGCTTTCGGTTGCCGCCAGCGTGGGCAACAGCCGGCAGAAAGCCGTTTCGTACCTCGCCATCGGCGATCTTTATCTCGCCGATACGGATTACAAAGGCGCCGGCGCCTATTACGACAGCACGCTGCAGTTCCTCCCGCGTGATTATCCCGATTATGACGGCGTGGCCGATAAGCGCAAAAGCCTTGACGATCTCGTCAGGTTCCTGGATATTATTTCCAACGAAGACAGCCTGCAGAATATCGTGAACAGGTACGGTTCCGACACGACCGCGCTTTACCCGTTCATCGACGGACTTATTGCAAAGCAGAAAGAAGAGGACGACCGCAAGAAAGAACTTCAGAGCCAGCAGAACCAGTCCGGTGTCGGCAACAATAACAACCTCGCGAACCAGAACAACCTCGGCTCGGGTGCTGCATGGTATTTCTACAACCCTTCGACGGTTTCCTTCGGCATCAACGAATTCACCCGCAAATGGGGCTCGCGCAAGCTGGAAGACAACTGGCGCCGGTCGAATAAGGAAGTGGTGGTAGAAGACAACGACAATTCCGACAACCCGTCCGACAGCGGAAGCGTGGTGAAAGGCGGAAGCGCGAAAGCGGGGAAGAACGATAAATATTCCCGCGATTACTACATCAAGAACCTTCCGCTCACCGCCGATGCGAAAGCAAAGTCGGACGACAGGATCGCGGACGCGTATTTCAACCTCGGCTCCATTTACAAAGAGCAGATGGGCAATACACCGAAAGCCATCGACGCCTTCGAAACGCTCTGCAAGCGCTTTCCCGATCACAAATACGCGATGCCGGCTCATTACCAGCTGTACCGCATGTACAAGGCGCAGAAGAACAGCACCAAAGCGCAGGAGCACAAAGATTACATCTGCAGCCATTCACCGGACGGCGAATATTGCCGGATGATCAACGATTCCTCGTTCTTCATCAAACGGGAAGGGAAACGGGAAAAAATGCTCGCCTTTTACGATTCGACGTTCATCACTTATTCGCACAAGAACTATCCTGCCGTCGTCTCGATGTGCAACCAGGCCGATTCGCTTTACGGGACAGATCTCAAAACCAACGAAATGGCGGCGAAGTTCGCTTACATGCGCGCAGCCAGCCTCGGGAAAACACAGGGCATTCCGGCAATGGAGGCGGCGCTGACGAAAATTCTCGTCAACTACCCGAAAGATCCTATTATCCCGCAGGTGCAGTCGCTGCTCGACGCCATTCGTGAGCAGAGGCGCGACAGCACCGGGAACGCGTCAAATCCGAAAAAAGACACCTCCGGTGTAAAACCCCCGGCGGGACCCGATTACAAGTTCAACGAGAAAGTGGAGTACCAGTACATGGTGGTTGTTCAGCCCGGCAAAGGCGACCTGAATAATTTCAAGATCGCCATTTCGGATTTCAACAGCCAGATGTTTTCCTCCAATAATCTTGAAATAAGCACACTCGTCCTCGACGCTTCGCATACGCTGATCATGGTGCAGAAATTCCCCGACAAGTCGAAGGCGATGGAATATTACGACCTGCTGAAATCGCGGCCGGATATTTTCGCGTGGCTCAACCAGGGAAGCTACCAGGCCATGGTCATTTCGACCGAAAACCTGCCCCTGCTGCTCAAAGACAAGAACGTCGATACCTACAAAACGTTCTTTCAGCAG
>DASTSF010000042.1:0-8395 GCA_035760825.1 Bacteroidia bacterium | reverse complement strand
TCTCAGGGAATACAACATCATGGCCTTCTGCGGCATGGTGTTCAACATCGGCATGAACATCTTCTTCATCCGCGTCATGCATTTCGAAGCCATCGGGACGGCGATCTCCAGTCTTTGCACGCAGATGCTCACGGCCCTCGCACAGGTGCTCATCGTGCAGTCGAAATTCCATTTCCGCATCAACTGGCGCCTGCTGACGACGCTTTTCGTGTACGTCGCGGGCGTGATCGCCATAGCGAACCTCTGCCATTCCTACCTGCTGCACAAGGCCAGCACGAGCGGCTGGGTGCCCGGTTTCCTGGTGATGGGCGCTGTTTCCGTGGCCTGGGCGCTGGCGATACGCCTCATCAGCGTAAAAGGCATGTTCCGCATGCTGAAATACGGCTAAAGCGGCGTTTTTTCATTGTTAAAAAACTGCTTTCCAATAGTTTAACACACTGTTTTTGCAGGAATTCCAATAGGAAACAGGGCCGTCCTCCCTGTGCGCTACCGATTTTTCTTACTTTTGGCGTCCATCCTAAGTTTTACCAATTCCAATGGAGCAGAATACCGGGGAAAAGACCATCAGCGATTCACATCTGTCTGAAAAAAAAGGCGGTGCATTTTTCGACTCGACCAGCCTTCTTGAATTTTTCTGGTACTGGCGCTGGCAGCTGATCGTGATCGGTCTCGCGGCCGCCATTATTTCGTCTGTCGTATCATTCCTTATTCCCGAACGTTTCAAATCGACCGTGATCATGTTCCCGGTTGCTTCGAACGCCATTTCCAAAGCGCTGCTCATTGAAGATGTTTCCGACAAGCAGGACGTGCTCCAGTTCGGTGAGGAAGAGCAGGCCGAACAGATGCTGCAGATCCTGAATTCCGACGAGATCCGCATGCGCATCTGCGACAAGTACGACCTGATGAAGCATTACCACATCGATCCGACGGACAAGTACAAGAACACGAAGCTCTACGAAACGTTCTACGACAACGTTTCTTTCAAGCGCACCGAATACCTTTCCGTGAAGATCGAAGTGCTGGACCGCAATCCCGACACGGCCGCATACATCGCGAACGACATCGCGGCTCTCCTCGATTCCACCAAGACGCGCATGCAGCACGACCGCGCCTCACAGGCGCTCGCGATCGTCGAGCATGAATACCTCGACAAGAAAGCGGAGGTCGAGCTGATGACGGACTCGATCAAAGCGCTGAACGAAAAAGGCATTTACGATTACGAATCACAGTCGGAAGTGACGAGCGAGCAATACGCGATCGCGCTTTCGAAAGGCGACGAGAAAGCCATCCAGCGTCTCGGCGACCAGCTGAAGATCATCTCCACATACGGAAGCGCGTACATGTCCGTGCGCGAGAACCTGTACATCCAGCGCGAGCAGCTGAACGTCCTGAAAAAACGTTACGAAGAAGCGAAAGTCGATGCGGACGAATCGCTGACGTACAAGTTTATCGTCAACCGCGCATTTCCTGCAGAGCGGAAATCCTATCCCGTACGCTGGCTGATCGTCAGCGTGAGCACGGCCAGCTCACTTATCCTCGGCGTGCTGCTGCTTATTCTTTACGCGAACATCCGGATGATCCGTTTGGGAAAAACCAAGGAAAGCTGACTGGAAGCCGGGGCGTTCCCGTCCGGAGCAGAAAACGAAAAACCAGCCGGCAGAAAAGAGTGGACCATTCTTTATTACGCCGGTACAAAACAGAATATCAAACCGAAAATTGTTGCTGTACTGAAGGAGCTGATCAGAAAGAATTTTTCATCCCCTGAAAAGACCGCTCCGGGAACAACAACAGGAATACAAATGGAAGACCTCAACAATACGGATCTCTGGGCGCTTGCCGTAAGAAGAAAGTGGATGCTCCTGGCGATCGCTTTCCTCGGGAGCGTGCTGGGTTTCGTATTTTCCGGGTCGACGTTCATCCGGCCGAAATACAAATCCGTGGCGGTGGTTTACCCGGTGAACATTATCCCGTATTCACTTGAATCACCCACAGAGCAGCTGCTGCAGCTTTTCAACTCGGCCGATGTCCGTGCGATGATGGTGAAAAAATACGACCTCGCGAAACGGTATGGCATCGACACAACGATGAGCTCGGGGAAAACCCGCCTGTTCAACGAATACGACGACAACGTCAACATACGCAAAACGGAATTCGAGTCCATCAAGATCGATATCTGCGATGAAAATCCTGAAGTCGCCTGCGACATGGTGAACGGGCTCATTCACTTCACCGACGTCAAGGCAAGGAACCTGCAGCGGCAGAAGACGCGGGAAGTGGTGAAGATCTTCCGCGACCAGCTCGACTTCAAGCAGCACCAGCTCGATTCGCTCGACCGCATCATGGACCAGCTGCGCGTACGTTACGGGCTTCTCGATTACGCGGCGCAGACCAAGGAGCTGACGAAGAATTACCTCAAGATGGTCAGCTCGGGAACACCGGCCGACCGGCTTCGTCCTGTCGATACGCTCATGCGCAACCTCGAGGAAAAAGGCGGCGATCTCATTTCCGTTTCCAACCAGGTAAGCAGCCTGCAGGATTCGTACAACTCCATCAAAAGCGATTACGACAAAGCGCTCAGCGATCTTACGAAAGAGCTAACGTATTCCAACGTGGTGACGCGTCCGTTCCCTGCCGATTCGAAATCCTATCCTGTGCGTTCACTCGTGGCGCTGATCAGCGCAATCTCGTCGCTGATGCTGGGCATGATCTTCTTCGCTTTCCTCGATAACAAGTCACGCAGGCAGGATGCTCCGAATTCTGGAAAATAAGAAACACCTCTGGCTTGCCTACGGCCTGCTCGCGCTTTACCTCGCGGTGAATGCCTGGTGCATGGCGCACGAATTTTTCTGGCTGAACCTGCTTCCCCCCGTGCTCATCGTCGTGCTCGTCGCGGTCACCTCGCTCGACAAGCTGCTGCTCTTCTGCGTTTTCCTTACGCCGCTTTCCATCAACCTGTCGAGCAGCGAAATCCATCTCGGGCTGAGCCTCCCGGTAGAACCCATTCTCGCCGGGACACTTTTCCTTTTCACGCTCCGCCTCATCTACGACGCACGGTTCGACAAGAGGTTCATTCTTCATCCCGTTACGATCGCCATCCTCGCCAACCTCGCGTGGATCTTCATCACGAGCATGACCAGCTCCATGCCGCTTGTTTCGTTCAAGTTTCTCATTGCGCGCCTGTGGTTCATCGTCCCGTTCTATTTTATCGGCGTCAACCTTTTCCGCGATTTCAAAAACGTGCGCCGTTTCCTCTGGCTGTATTCCATTCCGCTCACGTTCGTGATCGGTTACACGCTGTACTGGCACATGAAATACCGCTTCAGCGAAGACGCCGCCCACTGGGTGATGTCGCCTTTCTATAACGACCACACGGCATACGGCGCTGCGCTGGCCATGTTTTATCCCGCGCTCATCGCTTTTTCCTTCGGGAAGCAATACTTCAGCCAGGTGCGCGTGCTCTCCGTGTTCCTCCTGGGCGCTTTCACGCTCGCGCTCATCTTTTCCTACACCCGCGCCGCGTGGGTGAGCCTTGCCGGTGCGCTCGTGCTGTACCTCATCATCGTTTTCCGCGTCAAGTTCCGCTACATCGCGCTCGCCCTGCTCGCCGGCTCGTTCTACCTGTACATGTCGTGGGGCGACATTCTCATGAAGCTCGAGCAGAACCGGCAGGATACGTCGAACGACCTCAGCAAGCACCTCGAATCCATTTCCAATATTTCCACCGACGCGTCGAACCTCGAACGGCTCAACCGTTGGAATTCGGCGTTCCGCATGTTCAGCGAGCGGCCGCTGTTCGGCTGGGGACCCGGAACCTACAGCTTCCAGTATGCACCGTTCCAGCTGTCGAGTGAAAAAACGATCATCAGCACGAATGCGGGCGATCTCGGCAACGCGCACAGCGAATACATCGGCCCGCTGGCGGAAAGCGGCCTGCCCGGCATGCTCACCTTTCTCGCCGTCGCGGTCACGATGATCTGGACCGGCTGGCGATTGTATTACCGCTTACCGAAAGGAAGGGAACGCGCCGTGCTGCTTTCGGTCGTGCTGGGACTTGTCACGTACTTCATCCACGGCTTCATGAACAACTTCCTCGACACGGACAAAGCATCCATTCCTTTCTGGGGATTTGCAGCCATGCTTGTGGCGGCGGACCTGTGGTACCCGAAGAAAGAAAACGGGGAACAGCCACGGGAGTTGGGAGAGAACCGCGAAGAAGAAAAAAAATAACGGGCAGGAGCTTCGCGTTAGAGGCCAAGAGGCTGCCCAAAAGTTCAGGAATTATTTTTCGAACGTATTGCTTCCGCCGCTGACGTTTTGCGCGTTTGACCGAAGCATCTTTTCAACACGTACTTTGAAGATTTAATAGCAAAAAATAGTTGGTAAAAAGTGGCTCAAAGCCAAGCCAGATAAGGGATTACCCAAAAGGAATTGAAACTGTTTATCGCTCGCTTTTACCTACACCAGCCTCGCCGTCACCAGCGCGATATCATCGATATAGGGAACATCGCCGCGATGCTTGTTCAGGCTGTCGAGAATGAGCGCATTGAGCTCCGCGGGCGGAAGATGGCGGTTTTTCATCGCGATCTGCTGCAGGCGCTGCAGTCCGAAATCTTCGTCCTTGTCGTTGTGTGTTTCCACGAGGCCATCCGTATAGCAAAGCAGCAGTGCGCCGTGTGAAACGTTCACGATTCCTTCCTTCACTTTCACGATCTCGTCGAACATGCCTAACCCTGTGCAGCCCACCGTCAGCAGGTTCGCGCCGTCGTCGTCGATCACGAGCGGGGGATTGTGCCCTGCGTTGATGTAATGCATCACGCGTGTGACGGTATTGTATTTCGCGATGAAAAGCGTGATGAACTTCTCGCCTTTCGCATTCACGGAAACTTTCGTGTTCAGCTCGCGGATAAGATCGGGAAGGTTCGGGATGTGATGCAGGAGAATGCGCAGGTTGGCCTGGAAGTTCGACATGAGCAGCGCCGCAGGAACGCCTTTCCCGGAAACATCGGCGACACAGATGGCGACTTCGTTCTCGTTGATGGGAATGAAATCGTAGTAATCACCGCCTACCTGCTGGTGCGGGAGGTACAGCGCATCCATGTCGAGGTACTCGTTGTGCGGGAGCTTTTCCGGGAAGAGCATACGCTGCACTTCCCAGGCGAGCTCGAGCTCACGGTGCATCGCTGCACGGCGCAGGTTTTCCTTCGCGAGCTTTTTGTTTTCGATCGCCACCATGATGATGTTGGTGAGCGTCTGCACGAACGGAAGATGCTTGATCGCAGCGCTGATGCCGCTTTCATCTTCGTCCAGGTCGCCGATCAGCACGTAGGCCAGCGGGTGTGATTTGTGAAAAACAGGAATGACGATCTCGAACGATTTCCCGAGATGATCGCCGGAAGAATCCATGTCGATGGTGGAAATCTCGCGGATGCCTTTGAATTCCTTCTCGACATCGAGGCTGGTCATCTGCGCATCCACGCCGAAGCTGAGCAGGCAGTTCCATTTTTTCCCGTCGTGGTTGAACAGCACGAGCTTGCCGATCTTCAGCTTTTCGCGGATGATGTCCTCGTACGTTTTCAGGAGGTCGGCGGTGGAAAGATTGTTGTTGATCGCCTTCGTCACTTCCAGCAGCGCGTTCAGTTTGAATTCACGGATACGCGGTGTCCGGCTTCGCGATTCTGTTCCGGCTTTTTCCTTCAGCGGCATGAGGCTAAATTAAACGTTCAGAACCCCGTCCGGGGATTTTTTAGACAAACGCTGTGATTGAACCGATCAACGGTTGAGATTCCGCGTCCCCGGCGGTGGCATTATTCCCGTATAATGAAATTATTATTTTCCTTCCGCAAGACGGCGCAGCACTGCCAGCTCTTTCCATTTGCCACGCGCTTCTTCGGCAGGACTTCCGAAATAGGTTTTACCGCCTTCCAGCGATTTCGAAACCCCTGAAGCGCCCAGCACGACAGCTCCCGCACCGAGAACGACATCGCTTGTGACGGCCACCTGTCCCCACAACGTCACGCGGTCTTCCACCGTCACCACGCCGGCGATCGCCACAGCGGCGGCGAAGAGGCACATCTCGCCGATCACCGTGTCGTGGCCGATGTGCACCTGGTTGTCCATTTTCGTTCCGCGCCCGATGATCGTATCAGCGCTTACGCCGCGGTCGATCGTGCAGCAGGCACCGATCTCCACGTCATCATGAATAACGACGCGCCCGCAGGAAAACATTTTATCGAATTTCTCCGGCCGCTTTTTGTAATAGAACGCATCTCCCCCGATGACGGAATTCGCGTGTATGCGCACATTGTTCCCGATCACGCAGTTGTCGTATACCACCACGCCGGGCATAAGCACGCAATCCGTTCCGACCGTGATGTTATTGCCAAGGTAAACACCGGGGTGTATCACGCTTCCCGCACCGACGACGGCCGAATCACTCACCGGTTTCAGCGAATGGCTCACCGGCTGAAAATGCAGCACCAGCTTGTTGTAATCGCGGAACGGATCATCGGAAAAGATCAGCGCTTTTCCTTCCGGGCATTCCACCTCCTTGTTGATGAGAATGGTGGTGGCTGCGGATTTCAGCGCTTTATCGTAATACTTCGGGTGGTCGACGAACATAAGATCGCCGGCTTCCACGCGGTGAACTTCATTGAGACCTGTGACAAGATGCGCAGGATCTCCCACGAATTTTGCACCGATGACGGAGGCGATCTCGGAAACTTTCTGCGGAGTGATCTTCACGGAAAAACGTTTGCCCGAAATTACGGAAAAGAACACCCGGTTGCCGCCGGTTTCATTCCCGCATTCCTTAAATTTGATCAACCCTCATTCATGCCCGTTCGCCCCGTTTTGCTCCTGATGTTTTTTGCCGCGCATCACCCGGATCGGAAATTGCCATGCACCCAGGGCCCTGCCAGATGAAAACATTTTTAACCGTGCTTCTTTGTGTTTTTTTCCTTACCGGTGTGAGATCGCAGGCGCCTTCACGGCAGGATATCCTGCGGCAGGGAATCGCGCGATGCACGGCAACCTGCGTGAGCTATGTTTACGATGAAGACGGCCCCACCGTGCCCACACCGCTCTCCGGCCGGCGTTTGCTGGTGAAACGCGACCCGGTTTCCACGTGGATCTCCGTTTACACGTACAACGATTCAGGTTATTGCACCACGCTGGAATGGATACAGATCTTCGGGAAGGATACGATGATGGACCAGGTGCGCAATTTTTTGTACGACGCGAAAGGAAATCAATCGGAGGTTTCCGGCCATACGATCCTGTGGACGCATAATCCCTGGATCAAAGGTCCGGACAGCCTGCAGACCGACAGGATCGACGACACGACATACGGGCGCGGCAATTACCGTGTGCGCAAATCCGTGGAAAACAGGAACGGTGTTGTCTCTGTTTACGGAGATTCAACCGTTACACCTGCGTCCTGCCATTGCAACGTGATCTATCATTTTTCGGGGAGAAATGTTTACAACGAAGGTGGCAATCGATGGGATTCGCTGAACAGGAATCTTTTTTACGAATACATCGAGCAGTATCCCGGGGGCGGATCGCGCGAAACGGACAGCGTCGTGTGGCTTCCGCACGGGATGAAAAAAGATTTCTGGTCGTCGTATCCGCTCAGCAACAGCAAACCCAATTCTGTGATCGTCACCACGCGCGACAGCGCAGGAAACGTGATCTGCGAGGAGCGCATCACGGACACTGACCACAGCGTCGATTCGGTCATTTACAACGACAAGGGAAGCATCATCCGGAAAGCTGAATATGACGGAAACGGGAAGAAGATAGCGGGCGAGAATTATTTTTACCGGAACGACACGCTGCTCCTGGTGAAGAAACAGAGCGGAAATTCTTACAGTGAGATCCATTACGGCGTCACGCGGAAAAACAACCAGGTGACGTATGACATACGCACGTTCGAAACGGACCGGCAAGATTATGCGGCCGTCGCGAAAAACTGGAATGCAAATGCGAAAGGATACACACAGCGCGAGATCCAGGTTTACGACGTAAACGGTAACCTGCTTTCGGACAAGATTTACGACAAGGACGGCCTCCCGGTAAACAAAACGTTTTATACGTACGAAACAAGATCATTCCGGTTGCAGCCGCAAAAATGAAGAGACGGGAAGCTGTGAATTGCCTTAACCACGAAGAACACCAAGCGTTTCACGAAGGGTACGAAGGAAAACGAAAATAATTCAGTTCAAAGTTGGAAAGCTGAAAGGTTGGAAGGTTGGAATGATGATCCACACGCGATAAACTGAAACCGTTTTAACCACGAAGAACACAAAGCTTTTCACAAAGGGCACGAAGGAAAATGAAGACGATTCAGGTTAAAAGTTGGAATGATGATCCACACGCGATAAACTGAAACCGTTTT
>DASTSF010000041.1:0-19239 GCA_035760825.1 Bacteroidia bacterium | reverse complement strand
TGGTGATGGCCGTTGTTCCCGGCGGACCTTCCGAACATTCGGGCCTGCTTCCCGGCGACCGCATTTTCAAAGCGAACGATACGGTCATCGCGGGAAAAAATATTTCGGACAAAAAGATCCGCACTATGCTGCGCGGTCCTGAAGGAACGAAGGTGCGCATTTCCGTCCGGCGTCCTTTCCCGGCAAAGGATTTTGTCGTGGAGATCACGCGCGGGAGCGTTCCCATTTACAGTGTCGAGGCAAAATACATGCTCGACAGTGAAACGGGCTACATCCGTCTTTCACGTTTTGCGGAAACGAGTTACCGGGAATTTACGGAAGCGGCGGATTCCCTTCTCGCAAAAGGGATGAAGAAAATGGTGCTCGATCTGCGCGGGAACGGTGGCGGATACATGGACGCAGCTACCGATATCGCCGATGAATTCCTTCCCGAAGGGAAACTGATCGTGTACACAAAAGGAAGAACGGATGGGGAACACCGCGTCGTTGCAACGCGGAAAGGGAAGCTCGAAAAGATGCCGCTGGCCATCCTGGTCGATGAAAACTCCGCGTCTGCGAGCGAGATCCTTGCAGGCGCCATACAGGACAACGACCGCGGCGTGATCATTGGCAGGAGGACGTTCGGGAAAGGACTGGTGCAGGAGGAAAAACATCTGACGGACGGATCGGGTTTCCGCCTGACGATCGCGCGGTATTACACGCCGACGGGGCGCTGCATCCAGAAACCGTACGACAAAGGATTGGAAAATTACGAATCCGACGAAGAGCACCGTTACAAGCACGGCGAGCTGCTGAACAAGGACAGCATTAAATTTCCCGATTCACTGAAATACAAAACACCAGGAGGAAAAACCGTTTACGGCGGCGGCGGCATCATGCCGGATATTTTCATCCCGCTCGATACGGCGGGTGGATCGGATTATCTTTCCGCATTGTTCGGTCATGATATTTTTTCATTGTGGGCCATGAATTTCGCATCGCACAACCGGGATGCGCTGGTGAAGAACGGGCGGGAGGATTTCCGCAGGAATTTTTCTGTTTCAGATGAAATGGTGAATGGCCTGGAGCTGATCGCCGCGCAGAATGGGATCAAAAAGAACGACGCACAGGAAAAACGCAGCGATGCGCTCATCCGCCGTTACCTGAAAGCGGCCGTTGCACGGAGCATCTGGGGAGACGAAGGTTATTACCTCTGCTGGAATGATGAAGACGCCGCCATTGCGGCAGCCATGAAATCTTTGTAAACAGAAAAAGCCGTCCCTGTGCGGGGAACGGCTTTGCCTTATGTGCAGACGGATGCTGTTTATTTGCCCGCGCTCTTCGCGGTATCTGTTTTTGCACCCGCTTTATTTGTGGAGTCCATCACGGCGTTGGCGCGGTTCATGGAATCGATCATGTGGTCGCCCGTTTCATCCATTTCTTTTTTGGTCTGAACAGCGTTAGCCGAATCAGCTTTCTTGTCCGCGTCGGAAGATCCGCATGAAGCGAAGCCGGCGATCACCGCCCCGGCGAATGCAATGGCAAATACTTTTTTCATTGTGCGTTTTTTTGATTGTAATGAGGATAAAATTAAGGAAAATATTAATTCCTCTTTTTAAGAATCGCCGTCGCTGCATTTGTTATATTTGAAAATACAATTTTGTTTCACTTTCAAAATCAAAAATTATGGCTTTTGAACTTCCCAAACTGGCTTACCCCTATAACGCACTGGAGCCGAACATCGATGCACGCACGATGGAAATTCACCACACGAAGCATCACCAGGCTTATGTTACCAACCTCAATAATGCGATCGCTGGAACGGACGCTGAAAAAATGTCCATCGAAGATATCTGCAGGAATATTTCAAAGTATGCCGTCGCTGTACGGAATAACGGCGGCGGGCACTACAACCATTCGCTGTTCTGGCAGGTGATGAAACCGAACGGCGGAGGCGCTCCTTCAGGTGATCTCGCTTCGGCCATCAACGCTGCTTTCGGCGATTTCGAAAAATTCAAAACGCAGTTTTCTTCTGCAGCCGCAACCCGCTTCGGTTCCGGCTGGGCCTGGCTCATTGTCGGCGCTGATAAAAAGCTGGCGATCTGCTCCACACCGAACCAGGATAACCCGCTCATGGACATTGCAGACGTGAAGGGAACACCTATCCTCGGCCTCGATGTATGGGAGCACGCGTATTACCTCAATTACCAGAACCGCCGCCCGGATTACATTTCCGCATTCTGGAATGTGATCAACTGGGAAGAGGTGGCACGTCGTTTGCAAACAGCCTGATAAACCAACCCACCACTGATATGAAAAAATCCATTTTTTCTGCGGCACTTCTTTTTGCATTTGTATTTGCCGGACTCCCGAAAACAATGCAGGCTCAGAAATACCAGGGCCAGGTTGTCATCGGGGCGAATTGCGCGTTCAGTCTTGTCGGTCTCGTAATGAACACGGCTTTCAATGTGGCCGATAGGGGCATTGTCGGCCTGAGCACCAGCGTTACGCCCGGGCTTTCGGGAACGGTCGATGTCGGTGTCACCGACAGGTTCAGTCTCGGCGTTTCGCATTTCTACCAAAGCGCAAATGCCCACTGGTC
Organism: Bacteroidia bacterium; assembly: GCA_035760825.1. GTDB lineage: Bacteria > Bacteroidota > Bacteroidia > Palsa-965 > Palsa-965. Next base: position 16,658 of record DASTSF010000041.1, on the reverse strand, counting down.
TACCTATACCGACAACAACGGCATCACCCATACGGGCGATTTTCACTACCGCATTACACGCCAGAATACGGCGCTGCGGGCTCTTTTTCATTTCGGTGATAACGACGACATCGATCCGTATTTCGGGATCCGCCTGGGCTATTCCTACTGGAGCAGCAGCAGCAACATTGCGGATGTCGACCAGACGTTCGATCTCAGCAAATTCAAGCCGCATTTGTGGCCGCAGGCACTTTTCGGGGTGCGTTATTTCTTCATTCCCAACCTCGGCGTGAATGCTGAGATTGCCGCGGGTCCTCCGTATTATCTTTCGGTCGGACTCAATGCCCGCTTCGGGGGAACGAAATAACATTAATTCACTTTTTCATTGCGGGGAGCTTCCGGGTTCCCCGTTTTTTTTTACGCAATTTTGTCTCATGCAATTCCGCTTCCTTCTTGTCGCGCTCCTGTTTTGCTCCGCTGTTTTCGCCAATGAAAAACAACCGGTCCGGGTGCCGTGCATCATCCTGCACGATACGCTCGTCATCGATACGTCGGCGATTGGCGTGAGCCGCGATACGATGCAGGTGAAGGCGACGGCAAAACGTGCTGCAAATGATCGTTTCATCGCAGCTGTTCTCGCTTTCCCTGTTCCGTTCGGAATTCTCGGGCTTCACCGGATCTACCTGGGAACCGCGCCGTACGTACCCGTGGTTTATATTGTTACGGCAGGCGGTTTCGGGCTGCTTCCTCTTCTCGATTTTATCGCGATCGTTTCCGCCAGCGATGAAGAGTTCGAATCATTTCACGGGAACCCGAACGTGTTTATGTGGGTCAAATGAAAAAACGCCCGGTGAGGGCGTTGGGATCGTTATTCTACTGTAACTGATTTGGCGAGGTTTCTCGGCTGATCGACATTGCACTTGCGCATCACCGCAATGTGATAGGCGAGGAGCTGCAGCGGTATAACGGCCAGCAGCGGAACAAGTTTCTCGTCCGTTTCAGGGATCTCGATCACATGGTCCGCCATTTTTCGGACCGTTTCATCGCCCTCCGTAACAACCGCAATGATCTTGCCTTTGCGGGCCTTCACTTCCTGGATGTTGCTCACGACTTTTTCATAGGAAGCACCCTTGGTCGCAATGACAACTACGGGCATTTCATCATCGATCAGCGCAATCGGGCCGTGCTTCATTTCTGCAGCAGGATAACCTTCTGCATGTATGTAAGAGATCTCCTTGAGCTTGAGCGCACCTTCCAGCGCGACGGGGAATGAATAGCCGCGACCGAGATAAAGAAAATTCCTTGCATCCTTGTACACCGAAGCGAGGTATTTCACCTTGTCGTTCGTCGTCAGCAGCTTTTCCACTTTGTTCGGTATGGCTTCAAGCTCGCTGAGGAGCTCGTGGTAATGCCGTTCGCTGATCATGCCGCGCTTGTGACCGAGCAGGAGCGCCATCAGCGTGAGAACGGTGACCTGTGCCGTAAATGCTTTGGTGGACGCTACCCCGATCTCCGGGCCGGCGTGCGTGTACGAACCCGCATGCGTAGCGCGCGCAATGCTCGAACCGACGACATTGCACACACCGAAAATCGTTGCGCCTTTCGATTTCGCCAGCTCGATGGCGGCCAGCGTATCCGCTGTTTCTCCCGATTGTGAAATGGCGATCACGATGTCGTCTTCGTAAATGACCGGGTTCCTGTAACGGAATTCGGAGGCGTATTCCACCTCCACGGGTATGCGGGCAAGCTCTTCGAAAAGATATTCGGCTACAAGACCGGCATGCCAGGATGTTCCGCAGCCGATGATGATGACACGTTTAGCGGTCGTGAATTTCTGGAGATAATCGCGGATTCCCCCCAGCGCGACAACGCCTTCCGTTGGGTTCAGTCGCCCGCGCATGCTGTCTTTGATCGAACGGGGTTGCTCGTAGATCTCTTTCAGCATGAAATGGTCATAGCCGCCTTTCTCGATCGCGTCGAGCTGGATCTGCAGCTCATGTATGTACGGCGTGATCTTTTTGTTCTTGATGGTGCGGATGAGAAGATCTTCGCCCCGCTTTACCATCGCGATCTGCTCGTCCTCGAGGTAAACGACGTTTTTCGTGTATTCCACGATCGGTGTGGCATCCGACGCCACGAAATATTCATCATTGCCGATGCCGATCACCAGCGGAGAGCTTTTTCTCGCAGCGATCAGCTGGTCGGGATTTTCTTTCGAAAGAATAACGATCGCGTAGGCGCCCACAACGCCGTTGAGCGCGATGCGCACCGCCTCGAACAGGTCGGTTTTCTCGCGCAGCTGGATGTCCTCGATCAGGTGGGCCAGCACTTCCGTGTCTGTATCGCTTTCGAATTTATGTCCGCGCTTGATCAGCTCGGCTTTCAGCGGCGCATAGTTTTCGATGATCCCGTTGTGAATGATCACGAGCTTTTTGCTCCCGGAAAAATGAGGGTGCGCGTTGATGTCGTTCGGCTCGCCGTGCGTCGCCCATCGTGTGTGGCCGATTCCCACGGTCCCTTCCGTATCATGACCGGATGCAAAGCGTTCAAGGTCTTCGACCTTCCCCTTGCATTTGTAAACGTTCAGGCTTTCGTGAATGAGTGCGATCCCGGCGCTGTCATAACCGCGGTACTCGAGACGGTGCAACCCTTTCACAAGTATCGGGTACGCCTTGCGTGTTCCGATATATGCTACAATGCCACACATGAGAAAAAGTGTTTATCAGTTAACCCTTGTATACACAAGGTGCAGGTACATTTTGTAACCTGTGGAATTCGGGCTGCCGAGAACCGCCCGGCGGCCTTCGATGACGGGAGAAATTTCCTTGAGGTACATCCCGTAGTTGCCGGTGCGTCCGGTCACTATTTCCTGGAAGTACCGCGCAAGGTTGATGTGGTATTCGCTTGTCGTGGTAATGACCGATCCCCCATAGTATGTGCTGTTCTCGAACATGTCCGGCAGAACATACGAGTTGCCCGCCGAATCCAGGTAAACAAGGTAAAGCTGCTTGTTGATCGGAAGATCGTTGGAAGCCTGCGTGGGGTCTGCCTTGATGATCAGCTCCGCCTTGTTCACGGCTATTGGCGCGGTCGAGCTCATCCAGTCACTGAGGAACGGAAACTCGATCTTCGTTTTCAGTCCGGCAGCGGATTGTATGTAAACCTCCGGATCGGAATTGGCTCCGGGATTGTGCAGCTGGTTGTAGAGCGGTGATGAAGAGGAAATACCGTTGAAATTATGCTGGAAATAGCTGTAATAGGCGGTTCCTGCATTAATGGCAAATGTGAACGAAGCCGTATCGGTACTGTTGTGGTAATACATTTTCAGTCCCGTGAGCGTATCCTGGGGTGTGAAGCGCAGCAGCGCCCCGCCGCTTGCAAGATTACTGTCGGGAACGATCCACAACCCATAGAAAACCTGGAGGAGCGTGCTGTTGCTGTGCATGTTTCCACCCGCCGCCCAGTTGATGAAGTTCTGCGCCCACGCGTTTGAAATAGGGATGCGAAGTACGCCTGAAACCGTATCTCCCTCCACAACAGACTTCGACCTTGGCGTGGGCAGGAATGACGCCGACCCGATCGAACCCGGGAAACAGGATTTACGCTGGTTGGAATAGTAGGCGCTGTCCCAGGAAATGCTGTCCTGCATCTGGTACACGTTGAACGTCTGCGTTGTCATCGTATCGCCGTAATAGTCGAAATCGTAACGCATGTAAAGCACCAGGGAATCCACGGCAGCTCCTGTTCCGAAATTAATATCCGTCAGGTTATTCGGAATTACGAACTGGGAAAAGAGCGATGCCGTCGTTTTTCCAAAGTTACCGTCGTTCAGGCAGCCGAGCTGTACGGTAGGCGACTTGTCGCTGCGCACAGAATCTTCGGGAACGGTGTACGTCAACAGCGATGTTGTATCCGTCGTGAGCAGATTGATCAGTTCATTCTGTGGCTGGAGATTTGCCCCGATGTCCGTGTCTTTTTTGCACGATGCCATCAGCAACAGGAGCGGTAAAAAAAATTTCGTCCCGGAATTACGGGACAAAATTTTCACGTTTTCACGCAGTATGTTCAGATTCATAAAGTCAGTCGACAAGCAGCGGCTCTTCGGCGAGAACTGCGTCGTAAAATTCGGAATAAGCCGCGATATATTCTTCACGCGATTTGAAATCGAGCGAATTCTTGCCGCTTTTCTTGATGTATTTTTCAACGTCCGGGTTGATCTTTTCGGAACCTTTGATAACGGCGTCCGAATAATCGATAGCCAGTTTGTTGAGATTGACGAAGTTCGGAAGCTTGGCCACCTGTTCGACGTCTGATTTTTCAATGCCGTCAATAAGGATCTTCTTGGCGAAGTTTTTATTGAGCTGGTTCGGGAATTCTTCTTCATATACAGAGTATATGACGCGTGTTTCGGCAAAAAGTGGGTTATCCCGGAATGCTTTTTTAAGATAAAGCGGCATAAGACCGGTAAACCAGCCATGGCAATGCACGATATCCGGAGCCCATCCGAGCTTTTTAACCGTTTCGATCACGCCGCGGGCAAAGAAGATCATGCGCTCGTCGTTATCCTCGAAATAGGCGCCCTTCTTGTCCGTCAGCACCATCTTGCGCTGGAAATATTCCTCGTTATCGATGAAATAAACCTGCATCCGTGCCGCCTGGATAGAAGCGACTTTAATGATCAGCGGATGATCTGTATCGTTGATAATCAGGTTCATACCTGAAAGACGGATCACTTCATGCAGCTGGTTCCGGCGCTCGTTGATGCAGCCGTAACGGGGCATGAACGTGCGGATTTCTTTTCCTTTTTCCTGGATGCCCTGTGGCAGGTAACGGGCAATATAGCCCATCGGTGTTTCGTCGAGATAAGGGGTAATTTCCTGTGAGACGAAGAGAACTCTTGCTTTTTTCATTTGTAGGTGGGAGCTGTTTGTGAAAAGGAATACAAAAATAATAAAAAAAAAGGCTGAAATGGAGAAAAACCGTAGTTTCACCCCCTTTTCTCACCCGCTTTTGGGATTAAATAACACTTCTTTTTGATAACGATTACCACCCGCGGAGAATTATCCGCGCTGCTCGATACGCAAAGAAAATCCGGAAAAAAGATCGGGTTCGTACCCACCATGGGCGCATTGCACGAAGGTCATGCTTCACTGGTTGCGGAAGCGCGGCGCCGGGCGGATACAGTGGTGGTCAGCATTTTCGTCAATCCGACCCAGTTCAATGATGCCGCAGATCTGAAAAATTATCCGCGCACGCCGGGGCAGGATGCTGTTCTGCTGGAAAAGTCGGGCGCCGATATACTGTTCCTGCCGTCCGTCCATGAAATGTATCCGAACGGAACAAATGAAGAAGTTCCCGTTCCCGATATCGGCATTCTCGGCAAGGTCATGGAAGCTGCGCATCGCCCGGGTCATTTCGAAGGTGTGATCAACATCGTCAGCCGGCTGTTCACTATTGTGGGCGAATGCACGGCATTTTTCGGGGAAAAGGATTTCCAGCAGCTCGCTGTGATCCGCAAAATGGTGCGCGAGATGAACATGAACGTAGTGATCGTCGGCTGCCCGATCGTGCGCGAAAGCGACGGACTTGCCATGTCTTCGCGTAATGCACGGCTCGGCAGGGAAGAACGCGCCGCGGCCCCGTTCATTTCACAGGTGCTTTTTCGTTCCCGTGAAATGTGGAATGAAAAAAAAACAGCGGAAGAAATAAAGCGGTTTGTAAAAGAGGAATTTGAAAAACATTCTCTTTTCCGCCTTGAGTATTTCGAGATCGCTGACGCCGGCACACTTGAAGCAGCTGTATCGCGTGAAGGAAAAAAGGTGGCCTGCATTGCCGCCTGGCTGGGTTCCGTCCGCCTGATCGACAATGTTGTTTATGCCTGATCTTTTTCCGGCGAACGGAGAGAAGTTCGGCAGGAAAAAATTATTGCGGAGGATTAATCCGGTCGTTCGGTTTTAAAGAAGGCGGGAAGCGCAGCGCACGGCAGCTGTTTTCTGAAAGAAATTGAAATACAGGGAAGGAAAAACCCCGAAGAAATTAGCCCAGCGTAATACCGACCATTACATCCACTTCGCCCCGTTTTTTTCCGGGATTCCACAGCGGCATGGAATTGATCACGCGCAGCAGTTCAGCGTCGATCTGCGGGGAAATGCTGAAAGACAATTCGGGCGCGCTGATCTCGCCTGTTTTGGAATTAACCGTGAACATAACTCCCGTCGACAGCCGGGCCAGTTTTGATTTGTCGCACACCACAGGATTGAAGTTCTGCATGATGTACTCACGCAGCGCTTCGTCTCCGCCGGGATAGGTGGGCATTTCATCCAGTTTGAAATCGGCGTTGCTGCCCGAGCTGCGCTTGAGCTGCCCGTCGTTCGAGGATTGCTGCCCGCCGCCTTTTTTATCGCTGTGCGTCACCGGCGGGTAAACGATCACGTTCAGCACGCGTACGGGCGTTGCGGAAGAGGCGATGCGTGAATTGGCGCCGTCGGCAGGCGGAGGTGTTTCCTGGTGAAAATTATTATCGCCCGGAGGAGATGATGGTGCCCCGGTTCCGGCATTGCCCGGGGTGACGGTATGTGTTACGTTGGCCTGTCCTGCATCCGTTGCAGCGGAAGAGCTGGCTTTATCGTCAGTGTTCCCGGCAGATCCGGTGTTGGGTCCGGGTTCTTCGCCGGAAGAAGAAGAAACGACCTGTTGAGCGGATAGGCTGTTGTCTGCCAGTGAAGCGGCATCGGATCCCCCCGGTGGAGCAATAAAAGCCGGGTGGCTATACGTTGAAACGGAATCTTTGCTTACCGGGGTTGAATTTTTGCTGTGTTCATATAAATAAATGGCGGTTCCCCCGGAAAGAAAAAGAAAGCCGGCTATCAGGGCGAGCCCGAAACGACGGAAGAACGGAACACGCGGAGGCGTGTTCATATAAACGGAAAGCCGGCGGTGGATGTGGTCGGAAAGCTTATTGATCTCCGCCATTCTCCTCGGGGTAAGTCCATCCACGGCAGCGGAGCAGAGACTGCATTCGATGAGGTGCTTCTCCACTTCATGCATGCTTTTTTTGTTGAGCTTACCGTCAAGGTAAAGCCGCATGGTATCAAGGGAAAGGCACTCTCCTTTTTGGAAAATTCGTTTCAGCTCTTTAGGCGTCATTCTTCGGTGGATACCAGGTAGCCTTTCAGGTTTCTTTTTCCGTTCTGCAGATAGCTTTTAACCTCGTTCACGGAGAAACCGGTAAGTTCTGATACCTCTTTGTAGCTCTTCTCTTTAAAGTAGAACAGTTCGATGCATTTTTTCTGCTCTTCGGAAAGGCGGAGTAATGCCTCCCTGAGCTTTTCGAGCTGTTCTTCCAGCCTCAGCGCTTCTGACTTCGGAGCTTCTTCTGCCGTCATGTTGCGGAGCGCATGCTCCACATCCGTGACCTCCATCGCGTCTTTCCTCAGTTTTTTCAGGCAGAGGTGTTTCGTAACACTATACACCCATGTTTTAAAATTGTTCACCTCGTGGTGCTGCAGATCGCGGAGGATGATCTCGAAGACTTCCATGACGGCGTCTTCGGTATCCACGTTGTTCTGCAGGTAATTATAAGCCACTGCAGTGATCAGCCGGGTATAGCGGCGAAACAGCTCACCTGCATACCAAGAGTTGGAAGTACGCCTGTACTCCTCAATCAATTCCTGGTCGCTCAGCTGGGTTTCCTTTTTGGGCCAGAGAAAACGAATGCGCACCGTAATTAGGATTTACATGTGAATAAATGTGTTTGCTTTTGCCAATCCTAATGTACACACTTTTTTTCATTTTCCAAATCCTGGTCCGATTAAAAGGGAATTGGCGTTCCCTTTTCCATAAAAAAAAGGGTTCTTTTTACCGGAAACCAATCTCCACAGACCCGGAAACAGATTTCCACAAAAATTAAGATGATGATAATCAATAAAATACGCACAAATCTGAAAATAGTTTGTGCGGGGGATGTGGAATATTGCCTTTTCCTGCCCTATTACCTGAATGCGCTTTAATACGCCCCTATGATTAAGCAGGTTCTTGGAAAGATTGTTGAAAGCAAAACGGTAATTGTCCGCACACTTTTCCTGGCGGGAATTATCCTGGTCAGTCTTCCTTCCTGCAAACATCATGGTGCTACCTGCGACGCCTACCAGGGCTCGACCCGTTCTCTGAAAAAGAAAAAGCGTCACGCTGATGTGATCCGCCTCCATGAGGTGATCAATAAAGCTTAGATCCGTACTCCTGAAGGGCGAGTTTTCCTCCCGAAAGCCGTTCTTCCTCTATACATGTGTTTCATGTGTTTGCCACAAATCATCCTGACTAACGTCGGGATGTTTTGTTTTCAGCCGTTTCATCTCTCGCGAAAAAACTTTTTTGCAAAAGTTTTATGGAAAAAGAATGATCGGCGACCTAATATCAAAATCAAACAAAACCGACATGGCAAAATCGTTCAGCACCCGTTACAGCAGAAAAGGAATTTTTGCAACTGTATTATTGATGGCAGGACTTGTGCTGACCAGCATGCCTTCCTGTAAAGCACCGCCGGACTGCGGCGCTTACCAGGGTTCCAAGAAGAGCAACGTGCGTACGCATAAAATGCACAGTTCTCACGGATATTCAAAACATTTTTAATCCGCACTCCTGAAAAGCGTGTTATTCAGATAGCCGTTTTTCACTTTATACATGTGTTTCATGTGTTTGCCGCGAAAGATCCTCCACACGGGGGATTTTTCGTTTTCATACCTTTTGTTTCCCGGTCGCACTTTCCGGATTTTTTAGCTTTGTCAAAAAAATAAATGAAAAACCCTCTCCTCTTTTTCCCTCTTATCCTGTCGCTGATGACTTCCTGCGGCAGCTCGAAATTCAAAGACCAGATGGACAGCGCGCTGTCCAAACGTCTCGACAGCACCAGCGCAGCGGAAGAAGCGGCGCGAAACGCTCCGCCGGTGAACATTTCTTTTGATCAGCTTTCCGACAAAAACTATGACGGGAAAAAAGTGATCGTGGAGGGCTACGTAGCGGCGCCCACATCATCCTACGTTTCCAGCACATCGGCGCAGATCGATTTTTACGGGAGAAAAGACCAGTTCTATGCCGCCAATAACGTGATCGTAAGCGTACCGGTCGGAACGGGAAAAAACACAATGTACTCGTTGCCGGATAAGTACACGCCGGAGGATATTAAGATCACCGCAGACGATAAAAGCGAGATCCACGCAGGCGATCATGTGCGTATCACAGGGAAGCTCAGCGCGAACGGAATGTACAGCTCCATCGATCTTGACAAGGTCGAGAAGATCGCTGACACGGACGTGGATTATTCCACGCTGAACGCAATGAAGCTTACGAAAGCGACCTGGAAGGATTCCACGATGGACGGCAAGCTTGTTTATGCCGAAGGAACGCTTGAAATTCCCATGATGACGATGGACGGAAACTATACCTGGTTCTATCTTCATTCGAAGGACGTTTCGAACGATCTTACCGTGAACATTTCATACGGAAATGGAGCGAACAAGGTGGAGCCGCTCTCCGACAATTACCGGAAAAGCGATGTGAAGATCCGTGATCACAAAGGGGACGTAGTGGGAAATCACAAAGTTCGTGTATATGGCGTTCTGCACAGTGAAAGCATTTACGTGGAGAACATCGTTCAGCTCTGAAGAGGAAATTCAGCAACGGCATAATTTAAAACAAACACGATGCAGCGGAAATTTTTCCGCTGCATTTTTGCTTCCGGCTGTTCATAACCCGGCCGGCGGTTTATAACTATTTCCCCGCGGGTTGATGTCCACCGGTTTTCGTTTCCGGTAATTTCGTTCTTCAAATCTCAATAGCCCTGATTATGGACACAATTCTCAATTACTGGTGGGTGGGATTATTGATCCTGCTCATCCTGCTGTACAAGCTGATTTTCCGTCTTCTCGGAATTATCATCGTCCCGGAAGACAAGATCGGTCTTGTAACGAAAAAATTCGTGCTGCTCGGAAACAAACGCCAGCTTCCGCCGGGCCGCATCATTGCAACGGAAGGAGAAGCGGGATTCCAGGCACAGACGCTCGTTCCCGGAATTTATTTCTGGAAATGGATCTGGCAGTACGAGATCAGGCTGCAGCCGCTTACGGTTATTCCCGAAGGAAAGATCGGGATGCTGGTGGCGAAAGACGGGAAAGAGCTTGAAACAGGTTGCATTCTTGCGCGCCGCGTAGAATGTAATTCCTACCAGGATGCAGGGGCATTCCTGCGCAACGGAGGCCGCAAGGGAAGACAATCCGCCATTCTCACCGCCGGAACGTACCGGATCAATACATACCTGTTCGATGTGCTCGTTTACGGGATGACGTCGATCTCGGAAAACATGGTGGGCATTGTAACGACGCTCGACGGGAAACCGATCGACGAAGGAAGCATTGCCGGACGCCAGATCGAGGGACACAACAATTTCCAGGATGCGGATACATTCCTGAACAACGGCGGCAATAAAGGTCTGCAGCCGCAGGTGATCCTTGCGGGCTCGTATTACCTGAATCCCTGGTTCGTGCAGGTGGAGCAGGTGAAGATGACGGAAATTCCGATCGGTCATGTCGGCGTTGTCATTTCATTCGTGGGCAACGAAGGAAAAGACCTCAGCGGCGTGGAATTCAAGCATGGCAATATCGTCAGCAAAGGTGAAAAAGGCGTGTGGGCGGAACCGTTCGGTCCGGGAAAATACCCGGTGAACCCGTACATCATGAAAGTGGAGCTCGTGCCCACGACGAACCTCGTGCTCAACTGGGCGAGCGCACGATCCGAATCGCACCAGCTGGATAAAAATCTTTCCACCATCACCGTGCGTTCGAAGGACGGATTCCCGTTCAACCTCGACGTGTCGCAGATCATTCACATTCCCACGACGGAAGCGCCGAAGGTCATTGCGCGCTTCGGGAACATGATCAACCTCGTGAGCCAGGTGCTGGAACCGACGATCGGTAACTATTTCCGCAACTCCGCGCAGGATGCAGATGTGATCGCGTTCCTTACTTCGCGGAAGGAAAGACAGAATTCCGCGAAAGAGCACATCGGCAAAGTGCTGGAGCAATACAACGTGTTCGGCGTCGATACGCTGATCGGGGATATCAGTCCGCCGGAATCGCTCATGAAAACGCTCACCGACCGTAAGCTGGCGGAAGAGCAGAACGTGACGTTCGAGATGCAGAAAAAAGCCGAGATCACGCGCCAGGCACTTTCGAAGGAAACGTCGATCGCGGATATGCAGCGCGAGATCGTGCAGGCAGACCAGGGCGTTCTCATTGCGAACCGCATTGCGGATGCTGCCGTGAAAAAAGCGGAAGGGGAAGCGTCGAGCGTGAAGATCCAGGCGAACGCCGAATCCGAACGCATCCGTGTGACGGCGGGCGCTGAAGCGGAACGGACGAAGCTGCTGGCAAATGCGGAAGCAGAAAAAGTGAAAGTGCTCGCAAACGCCGAAGCGGAAAAAATTTCCGTTACCGGCAATGCGGAAGCAGAAAAAATTCTCGCCATTGGTAAGTCATCCGCCGAATCGTACAAGCTTGCGGTAAGTGCGATGGGCGGCGACAATTTCACACGGCTGAAAGTGACCGAAGCCATCGGCAAAGACCGCATCAAGATCATTCCCGATGTGCTCATCGCAGGTGGCGGCGCAGATTCCCCCAACGGCCCCATCAGCGGGCTGCTCGGGTTGAAGCTGATGGAAGACCTCGCCAAAAAAGCGACCGGGAACGACGAGTCGAAGGCAAACTGATGATACAAAAAACGGGAACAGCGCAGGGGAAACTTTGCGCTGTTTTTTTGTGCAATAAACAACTCATTCATCACCCTGTAGTATGATTTTCCGGAAGTGAAAGTTGAGCTGAAATGATGAAACTTCTGATTAACGGCAGAATATGTGCGAAAAGAATACGCATTGCCCTGATCAATTGCATTCTGTCCCCGGTAACCCGAACTTTAAGTTCATACAAAGGAATTACAACCCTGACTTTTACAGAAATGTGAAATTCCCGGAAAAAACAGCAGAGATGGAATTTTCCTCGTTCAGTTTCCCTGGCTGACCAGCCGGAGAACAGGACTAAATCACATGTTGTTGCCGGTCCGCGAATGCAGGACCGCAGTTGTTTCCAGGCAGGCAAACTATTTAAATTGCGCACGGTTTATGAGCAGAAAAATCATATTGTATATCGCCGCGAGCGTTGACGGTTACATTGCAAAACCCAATGATAACCTCGACTTTTTGTCCATCGTGCAGCAGGAAGGAGAAGATTATGGTTATGGCGATTTCATCAGGTCGGTGGATACGGTCATTCTCGGCAGGAAAACATACGACTGGGTGATGAAGCAGGTTCCCGTGTTTCCGCACGCAGACAAAACCACGTTCGTCATTACGCGGACGGAAAAACCGTCCATTGGCAGAACGAATTTCTTCACCGGGCACCTGCACGAACTGATCACGCGGCTGAAAAACGAAGAAGGAAAAAATATTTTCATCGACGGAGGAGCGGAAGTGGTGAATGCGCTCCTGAAAGAAAATCTCATTGACGAGCTCATCATTTCCGTTATCCCGGTTTTGCTTGGAGAAGGAGTGAGACTTTTCAGCGACGGACGCCCGGAAGAGAAGCTGGAGCTTGTTTCGGCAAAGCCGTTCAGGAAAGGACTGGTGCAGCTGCATTACAGGCGGATCGACGGATGAGCGTTGCCGCCGGGTGACGATATGAGCATTACGACTGGAACCGGATCTTTTTCTCCATCCACCCGGCGAAATCAAACTGCTTGTTGAGCGATTTTTCGTTCGCTCTGATCACTTCTTTCCGCAGCAAGGAAATTCTTTTCACGAGCTCGGCCCTGTTTTTCTTTCCGGCGTGAAAGGAAACGAGCATGGAAAATATATCGAGCGTTTCCGCATGTATGCCGAACAGCGGTTCATTCTGCACATACCTGCGCGCCGCGCGGAGCCTGTTCTCGAAAAGCAGGTCGTGTGTTTCGTAGAGGATGACGAGGTAAAGAATGCGTGACGTGATGAGCAGCTCTTTCCGCAGGTTGATCTTTTTTTCCGCATTGAGAATGCGGTTCAGCCATTTGGTGGCTTCCTTGTAATTCCCGATCATCAGCATGGAAACCGCCATAAAGAAAATGAGGTCGTACATCGACGGGTGCGCATTTGCGCCGGCGCGGCGGATATCGTTCCCGATGCTGTGCGCGAGGACGGCTGCTTTTTCGTGGCGCCCGGTTTTATAATACAGGAAGAGTTCGCTTTCGGCGGTGTTGTAAAAAACGAGACGTTCGAGATTGGGAATGTGCAGGTGGTTTTCGGAAAGGAAAACGCGCTGCCGCCCGATGAGCGATTCCACCTCGTCGTATTTCTCGAGGAAGAACATCACATTCACCAGGTTGTTCATGTTGATGTGGTAGATGACAGGGAGCTCGCCGATGAATTGCGGCGAGTTGTCCATGGTGCGCTTGATCTCCTTGTAAGAGGTATAGCGCAGCAGGAGCTTGCCGGAAACCGTTGCGAGCAGGCCGATGCCCGAATGGAAATAATATTTCGACCAGAAGCTCATGATATCCGGCGGGGGCGGGAAAATTTTCCGGAGCTCGCGTTCCGTTTCACGGATGAAGCGCGGAGTGGCTTTTCCTTTATCGATCTGCACCTGGATGTTGAACGCGATGCGCATGATGGACGTCTGGTTGCGGATCACGTCGAGGATGCGGAGTTCTTCCTGCAGGCTGCGGTTGAGGTTTTTGTCGTCCTCCGCCTGTATGTGCACGAGCGTTTCCCAGCGCTGGAGCATAAGCAGGGTCGAAAATTTTTCGAGGCGCACGGCATCCGGCCTGACGCGTTTGATGAGCTTGCGCACGTGGCTGAAAAGTCCGCGGTTGAAAAGGATCTCGATAGAGATGATCGCGTTCGAGTAGCGCGAGAGGAATGTTTTGTCGCGGTTGTAGGCGTTCAGCGCGTCGAGCACCTGTCCGTAGAGGTAATGTTTTTCAGAAGGAAGATGGCGGATGAACGTTTCGCCGTGAAATTTTTTTTTGATCTCGTGCTCGTCGTATTTATCCTGCCTTGCAATAGCGTCGAACAGGCGCATGTAATTGTTCTTTCCGCCGATGACATGACGGGAGGAGTGGATCTTGAAGAAACGTTTCTCCGACATGCTGAGGCTCTGGATGAGCTGGTGAAGATCTTCGGCTGGTTTCATGCGAATCAGACTTCCAATATTTTCAGGAAAATTAGGTTAAATATTATAAATAACAGAAATGATTCAGCCGGTTTTATGCGAACAGACTTCCAACAATATTCCCCTTTTTAACTTGCGCCCGGTGCCTTTCGGTCTAATTTTGGCCCTGTATTCTTTCTTGCTGCATTCGTCAAAGAATTCAAAAAACAACGCCACACCCATGAAAAATTCCGTCCACTGCAGGAATTCAGCGCTCACCGTTTTCCTTCTTTTCTCCCTTGCAAGTGCAAGACTTCATGGGCAGAACAGCACATCCTGGACAGCGACGTATGATTCGGAAAAATCATTCATCGAGAACAAAGGACAGTTTTACCCGCGGCAGAAATTCGGCCCGGACAATCACGTGCTTTACGGGTATGACGGTTCCTGCACGCGCATCTTTTTCGAAAAGCAGGGCGTAACGTTCAACTTCACGCAGAAAAGCAAGAGCGAAGAAATGGACGGTCCGGAAAAAGGCGGAAAATTCAAAAGCCAGGAAGAGTTCGAGCGGGAAGAAAAGAAAGAGAAGGCGGCTGTGCTGAAGCTCGATGAAGTAACCTATTACTGGGAAGGAGCGAACCCGGATGCGCAGGTGATCGCCGAAGAAAAAACGGGAAATTATTTCAACTATTCATTCTATGTGAATGGCGTCGAGCATAACGAGAACAACATTTACGGGTTCACAAAGCTTATCTATAAAAACCTTTACCCGAACATCGACGTCGAATACACGTTCCATCCCACGGACGGGATCAAGTATGCGATCATCGTTCACCCGGGCGGAGATGTTTCGAAAATAAAAATGGTTTATTCCCGCGGCGTTTCCATCGGCAGGAACGGCGACCTCCACATCACAACTTCTTTCGGCGATATCATCGATCACGCGCCCGTCACTTTTTACCAGGACAATCCTTCGGAGATCATTTCATCGCGCTTTGTTGAAAAAGGGAAAAGCATTTCGTTCGGTCTCGGTGCATTCGACGGATCACGCACGATCGTCATCGATCCCTGGACGCAGACGCCGGTGCTGAACAATTCGAAGAAAGTGTGGGAAACGGAAACCAATTCTTCGGGCGACGTTTATATCTACGGCGGCGATTCATTCATCAAGCTGCTGAAATATAATTCAACGGGTACGCTCCAGTGGACCTACACCTCGCCGTGGGATTCGGCGAATTACTGGATCGGCGGATTCATCACGCACCCGACGACGGGCGAATCGTATATGACGTCCGGATCGAACGGAGAGATCCGCAAGATCAGCAATGCAGGCGCTTCCGTGTGGAGCAACAACCCGAACGGACTAACGAGCTACGAATACTGGAGCCTGGCGTTCAACTGCGATCTCACGCAGCTGGTGGTAGCCGGAACGCGTCTTGCGTTCAGCATTCCCACACCGGTGATCCGCGGGGTGATCATGAACATCAATCTTGCCAGCGGTGCGCAGCTAAGCACAACCGTAGTCGGCTACGGATCGACGTTATCCATTCCACCGAACGTGCAGGAGGTAAGCTCCATCTGCTATGCGCCGAACGGAAATTTCTATTACCTGACGCTCGATACGATGGGCTGCATCAACAATGCGCTTACCGCGGTGAATTTCAAAGTGGGAACCGGCTATGCGTTCGATTATTATATCCCGGGTTACGGTTTCGGAACGAAGCAACCTATTTCCGCCATACGCGCCAATGCAACGGCCGTGTACACGCTGAACGGCGCCACCGTGGAAAAACGCGACCTCAACACGGGAGCCGTCCTCGCCTCTGCGGCTATCCCGGGCGGATCGTATACGAACACATTCGGCGGGCGGCACGTGAACGGAAACGGCGGGATCGACATTGATAATTGCGGGAACGTTTACGTCGGATCGGTGAACAGCGTTGTCAAGTACGATGCGAACCTGAATTTCATTTCTTCTTCACCGACTTCCTTCGCCGTGTATGATGTCGATGTGAATTCCAACGGCGAAGTCGCCGCATGCGGCTGGAGCGGCGGCACAGGCTACATCCAGACGCTGAACATGTCGGCCTGTGCACAGATCACGTACACTTGTTCACTGACCTCACCACTTTCCGTCACTTCCAGCCAGACGAACATCCAGTGCTTTGGCCAGTGCACAGGTTCTGCAACAGTGAACGTCAGCGGCGGAACCGCACCTTACACGTATGCATGGTCGCCTTCGGGCGGAACGGCGGCTACGGCCAGCAACCTCTGCGTCGGAACATACACCTGCACGATCACCGATAACGCGAGCGGCACCACGACGGCCACATTCAACATCACGCAACCTTCCGCAGCGCTTTCCTCCACGCAGTCGCAGGTGAACGTGGCGTGCAGCGGCGGATGCAACGGATCGGCTTCGGTCGTCGCTTCGGGCGGAACAGCGGGATACACCTATTCCTGGTCGCCGTCCGGCGGCAGCGCGGCCACAGCGGGCAGTCTCTGCAACGGGAA
>DASTSF010000040.1:0-2682 GCA_035760825.1 Bacteroidia bacterium | reverse complement strand
GGTTTCGGGTTTTTGCTTTGTTTTTCTACGTTTGGGTTACCTCTGTGCTACCTGTGGGCGGGGCGTGCTACCTGTTGATAACCCGAAGACCGAACGTCATGAGAACCGATTCATTTTCTGTGCGATTTTTCCTACGGACTGAGAAAAAATCCCGGGCCGGGTATCCGATCTATGCGCGGGTGACAGTGAATCGTCGGCGGACGCTGATCCGGACGCGGCAGATCGTGAAAGGCGATTACACAAGGCATCCATCCGGATGCCTTTTTTTATTCCGGGGAATCGATGATTCGCTGTCGCTCATTCAGGATTTTGCGGCGAATGTTCATTAGACATTTTGTTTCGCAAATTTTTTCTACGCAACCTAACTTGCTGCACCGGGTTCATCAGCCGCATCAGGCTCTGGCCTCGTCCTGCTTTCTCAGTAATTCGCGCATCGTCTGCCCGCTCAGTTTGCTATGCATCCAGCAATTTAGTTCCGACAGGCCCGGCAATGTCGCGGATGTTTTGCCGGACATGGTTTCTGTCAATTGATCCTTGAGTTTCCGAACGACGCTATTCTTATCGGGCGTACCGGCTGAAAGCAATTTACCTACCATTTTCAGAACCGAAGCTTCATACGCATACCATGCTTTACGTTGTCTCAGGTAGCGCTCCACGTTGATCAGTTCATATTCCAGCGTGTCGAATTTGTCGAGTTCATAATACAGAATAAGCCGGACCAGTCTCGCTGCCGTCTGGATGTCCTTTCTATGATCTGTTTTGGGATTATCAATGATGCGCTGCAGCCAGGGCACGGCCTGCCTGTACCGCGCAGAAAGAAAATATGCGATACCAATGTTGTAATAAATCGCAAATTCCCTCGCCTTGTTGATCTTGGTTGCATATTTCTGAATCCCGGCTTCGATTTCTTTCACAAGCGGATCCAGGCTTTCGAATCCATCGGTATTCATGAGATAAAGCAGTTCCAGGTAAAATACATTCTGGAATTGCTCGGCTTCATCTTCCAGGTTATCCGGCTTCAGTTTCCTGATCGTATCGAGCAGCCGGCGCATGGAATTGAAATCGCCCATTGCGTGACATACGACCAGGAAATTGGAAAGCACTTTTCGGTAATTGCTTTTATCGGCTTCGATGCGCCCGGGATAAGCTTCCCACAACTGCTGAAGTTTTTCATAGCAACTGAAGGCTTGTTCGAAATTACCGAGGCAGACCGCCCCGACTGCCATTATTTTCAGCTGAAGATGCTGCAGTCGCAGCGAATGTGCGGGAACTGCGATCAGCTGAGCTTCGTGCATCAGCTTCGTGATGGAATCACGACGGTCTTCCTCGCGGGCGTGATAGGCCGACCGGGAATGAATAAAAATACGGTTGGACAAACGAAACAGCGTTTGCTGCATTTCAAGTTGTTTCTCCACGGCGATCATCTCCCTGTGAAGTTCTTCGAGGTCGTTCGCCAGGTTTTTTTGCTGCCTTTCGATAAGCATAGTTGCTTCGATCGAAAAAAGATCAAGCAGCACAGTGTATTGTTCGTAGAGCGCTGCAAGCGTCTTTGCTTTTTTAAGTTCAGCCATGCACGAATTCATCAGGCGTTTCTTTTGCAAAACGAGAACGTTGGCTACGAGGTTCCGGAGCTCGAGCTCGGGCATGCCGCCGTCATGATAAACGCGAAGGCTTTGAAGGATCATCCGGGCCAGGTAATTTCTCTCCGAAGCGGAAGAGGTTTGCCCGCCGTTTTTTTCAAGTCCGTTTTGTCCCTTTGCCAGCCAGTCGAACAAATGCAGGTAACGGCTGTCTCCCGGCTGACCGTGTCTTCCCGCAAAAAGGCGGAAATACCGTTGCTCCTGGGACGTCAATGCATTTATAAGTGATTCGAGGTTGGTATTCGGGGCCGTCATCTCTTTATCGTTTATCAGTTGGATATCAAATATATACGAATGTTTTGGATACGATCGGACTTAAAATATTAAATAAAAACAGAGTTGCCTGCGTAAATCCAACAGGTTTCCTTTGTCGCAAATCTAAAATTCCTGTATATGATTACGACTGCATCCATAACGGACTACAATCCCAACAAACACAAGCTGTTCTTTTTGTGTCAATACCGCCAGATCGTTATGCTTGAAATCCTGGGACCGGATGATTCGTACAAGTATAAATACCTCTGGTCGTGCATTCTTCGCGATGACAACGATAACACGCAGGTGGCCAAGATCTGGCTGGCCAAAGACGGTACAACGTTATGGCTCGATCACGTGAGCAGTGTACCAAGCGGGAATGGTAATGAACAAAACATTTTGTTCGACAGTGCGGAGAACAGTTTCTGGAACGACAGTAACGGAATTATAGTCGGCACGGGCGATCTGCGGGACCTTTCCGATACACAATCTGACCTGGACTCCTTCTTATTGCTGTGGGAAATCCCGGTAGAGGAACAAGACGGTAGCGTCCACCCGATTTATATTGAGAATACGGCGGTGTTCGAGATTAATATTTATTCTCAGAATTCACCTTCGAAAAAATAAGCCCCTATATGCTTACCAATAATATCTCCGAAAAAATAAGCAAGGTTATTTTGTTTGACACCCGTCAATACAGTTTATCCTTCAACTCTTCCTGCAATAACCTATTTGCCCCTGTTTACAAGGAATTCCGCCGTCTTATCAATGACTTTACGCACCTGAA
>DASTSF010000039.1:0-7053 GCA_035760825.1 Bacteroidia bacterium | reverse complement strand
CGGTGATGCCGAATGCGGCCAGGTCGAACTCCACGACTTTCGATTCTGCATCTTCCGGCGCGTGACCGGATGTGATGCAATCGATCGTTCCGTCGTTCACGGCCGCCACCAGCGCCTTGCGCTCAGCTTCCGTCCGCAGCGGGGGACTTACTTTGTAATTCGTATCGAAATCTTCCAGCAGCGAATCGTTCCAGGCGAGATTGTACGCGTGAACGGCCGCGGTTACCGGCAATCCTTTTTTCTTCGCTTCGCGGATGAGCTTCACGCTTCCCGGCGTGCTGACGGCCATGAAGTGGATGGGCGTGCCCGCGTATTCGGCAAGGTAAATGTTCCGTGCCACCATCACTTCTTCGGCAACCGCGGGAATTCCTTTCAGCCCGAGCGAGGTGCTCATCACTCCTTCGTTCATTTGTCCTCCGTGGGAAAGCGACTGATCGTCGCAACGCACATGGATGCGGCAGTTGAAATTATGCGCGTACAGCAGCGCGCGCAGCAGGAGCCCGGCATGTTTTACCGGGCTGTCTCCGTCGGTGAACGCTTTTGCACCGGCGAGATGCATATCGTAAAGTTCTGCCAGCTCTTTTCCTTCGAGTCCGTGCGACAGCGCGCCCGCAGGAAAAATGTCTACGGGAAGATCCTGCGAACGTTTGAGAATGTATTCCACTTCCGCTTTGGAATGCGTTACGGGAAGCGTATCGGGCATCGCAAGCACGGCGGTGAATCCTCCGGCCGCCGCGGCGGCAGCAGCTGTTACGATCGTTTCCTTGAACTCATAGCCGGGATCGCGCAGGTGCGCATGAAGATCCATCCAGCCCGGGCTGAGATGAAGATTATTTCCTTCGATCGTTTTTATTTTCCCGGCATCGGTCTTTTTGCGGATGGAAGCGATGACGCCGTTCTCGATGAGCACGTCCGCCGTTTTTCCATTGTGCGGAGAGTTCGGATCGTTGATCGTTGCGTTTTTGATCAGGATGTTCATTTTATTCAGGCGGCTTGTGGTGTCAGGTTTTTCGTACCGGTTTTCCAGAACCGGACGAGGAGCGCTTCGCAAAGCAGGAACAGCAGCACCAGCCATACGCACATTTTCCACAGGCGTATGCCGTAATCGGTTTCCGTCAGCGCTGCAGTCAACCCTTTGTTTGCGTTCAGGATCATGGAAAAATTCTTCAGTCCTGCTTCCGTCATTGCTTTCTCCGGATCTATCGTGGTCAGGTCGGATTCCTTCCGGTTGAAATCGAAAGAAATTCCTGTCACGAGATCTTTTCCGAGGTTGACGAAATAATTGCCGGGCTCTTTCACCTGGCGATGAACGTCGATGAGTGTGTGCCCGTCGCGTACGCTGTGTGCCGGGATGATGTCGAAGTTTTTCGAGGGATCGGAAAGATGAAAAACATTTTCACCGACCACGCCCACGTCGCCGATGTCAATCGGGTCGTCGGAACCGATCGTGTAGAACAGCTCGTTCTGGGGCTGGCTGAAAAGCGCCGCCTGCATCAGCGTGGGAACGAAAATGGCGTGGCGCGGGAAATTGCTCCAGCTGTCCGTCAGCGGAACAGAACTGAGGTACACGTTCCCTTTTCCGCTGTGGAAGCTTCCTGCAAAAACGTCGCCGTTGCGCAGGCGCATCAATTCTTCTTCGGTGCTGTGCGACAAGAATGAAATTTTGTAGTGATGATAAACCGTGGGAAGATCGATGTTGCCGGCCTGTTTTTCGAAAACACCCTGGTAAAGCGGGTGGCTGTAATTCAGCTGGTCGACAACCGTTCTTGCGGTGTCTGCTTTTTCGAAGTAATTCACGCCGAGCGGGGAAAGGAATTCGCGGTAGCTGTCAAGATCCGCATCGGGTCCGGGAAAAACGAAAAGACTTCCGCCGTTGTCAACGAATTTCCTGAGTTCCGTGGCGAGCCCGGATGAAACGGTTTTCAAACTGTTCAGCACGATGAAGCGGTAATCCGGGAACAGGGCGTAATCGATCTTGTCTTCTTCGTAAGCAGCGAAGCTGAAGGTGGAATCATTCCCGAAAAGTGTCTGCAGGTAATCGGTGGATTCCTGCATCCCGGCCTGCGCGGAAGGATCGATCGCAAGGACGGGAATTGATTTCAGGACATTGAACGAGAAATAGAATTTATCGTCGAACGTCACGGGATAATCGTTGATCTCGATCAGTCCCTGCTCCAGCCCGGGCTCGCGCAGCGTGAAATAAATGATCGTGTCGGTGACGCTGTAAGGCGCGATGCTGAAGCTCGAAGGCGTACGCGCTTCCCCGTTCACGTAAAGACGCATGGGAACGTTTTCCAGGTCCTGGTCGGATTTGCTTTTGATGCGGATGTGAAGCGCCTCCGGGTGGTTGAGCTGGCGGACGGGAGAAGTGAACCAGACGGAATCGATGTAAATGTTGTTGCGGTTCTGCGCGGTGTCCGGAACCGGATGGAAACGGATCGACGTGTCGGTTTTGATGGCGGAAAAATCGGAGATGGTTTTCTGGAAATCGCTGATGATGAACGCCTGTTTGTTGCCGGGATTGATTCCCTGCGCCGTGTTCAGCGCGTCCTGCTGCCGCCGCGTGATCTCGGAAAGATTTTTCACCGCCGGGCTCGGCTGCACTTCGTCGAGCAGCTCGAGAAATTCTTCGCGGTTCACCAGCCGCTGGTGCCTTCCTTCGAAATCGTTCGTGAGCAGCTGGAAACGGTCTGTAGGTTTGTAAGCCGCCGCAATTTCCTTCGCGTCCTTTTTGGCTTCGTCGAGCAGCGTGCCGTTCTTTCCCACGGCTTCCATGCTGAACGAATTATCCACGTAAATGCTGATGACTTTGTCGCCCGTGCGGATGGTGCCGTTTTCCCTTGGAAGATAAGGTTGCGCGAACGCGAAGACGAGGAAGAGTACAGCCAGCAGGCGGCAGGCGAGAATGAGAAGGTTGCGGATCTTGTTGCGCGCCTTCGTGTCCTGCTTCACCTCTTTCAGGAAACGGACGTTCGTGAAAAAGACTTTCTTGAATTTCCGGAAATTAAAAAGGTGAATGATGATCGGGATTGCCAGCGAAAAAAGCGCGAAGAGGAAAACCGGGTTGGCAAATTTCATCAAAAGCCAAAGGTAAGCAAAAGCTTTCTCACTTCCCCGTTTCCTGCAATGCCGCTTTGTAAGACGCATTGCCGGGATCGATCTTCAGCGCAGCGCGGATATCATCGGCCGCTTTCTGCTCGTTGTTCTTGCTGTGCCAGCATACCCCGCGGTGATAATAATAGGATGGATTGCCCGGATCGAGCCGGATGAGCGTGGTGTAATCCCTGATGGCCTCATCATACCGGCTGAGCTGGCGGCAGGCATTCGCCCGTATGTTGTACGCATTGATGTTGACGGAATCGAGCTTCAGCGCGTGATCGCAGTCGCGTATGGAAGCTGCCGTATTTCCCGACATTCCCTCGATCAGGCCGCGGATCGAGTAATTATCTGCACTAAGGCTGTCGATGGAAATGGCATGATTAATGTCGTACATCGCTTTTTTTGTTTCGCCCATCATGGAATAGGCGAGCGCACGCAGGCTCCATCCGTCCGGAGATGCGGGCTCGCATGAAATGACTTTGTAGCCATCGGAAACGGCAGCGTGCAAAAGGGAATCGTGCACGAAAGGATCGCCTGATCCGAGCGCTTCCTGTACATAAATGTTGCCGCGGAGATTGTACGAAGTGCATATTGTGCTGTCGAGACGAATGGATTGCATCACGTTCGTTAACGCGTTTTCATAGTCCTTCTGGTTATAATCCTCCAGCGCCATGTTGAAGTATACTCTATAGTCGTCGGGCTTCAGCTCCAGGCATTGAAGATAGTCCGCCCTGGCATGGAGATGATCGTTCAGCTTTGTGTAGGAGACACCGCGGTTGAAATAATATTCTTCGCTGTCCGGTTCGAGACGGATGGCATTGCTGTAATCGTGAATCGCGAGCGCCTGCTCCTTCGCGAGGAAATAAATGAAGCCGCGCGCATTGTAGTACGATGAAAGCGAGGAATCGAGGCGGATGGCATGGTCCATGTCTGCGATCGCATCGGCGTAACGCTGCTGGCTGCGGTAGCACATGGCGCGTATCGCGTACGCATCCGCCGAATCCGTTCCCATGGTGATCGCTTTCTGTATCTCGGAAAAG
The DNA here is from genome assembly GCA_035760825.1 of Bacteroidia bacterium. Classification (GTDB taxonomy): domain Bacteria; phylum Bacteroidota; class Bacteroidia; order Palsa-965; family Palsa-965. The sequence goes on along the minus strand of DASTSF010000039.1, from coordinate 2,914 downwards.
GAAGTGACCGTGTCGCCCTGGAGAAGGAACAGCCTGCTGCTGGCGATCCAGTTGTTGGAATTGCCGGGGTTCAGCGACTTTGCTTTGTTCAGGTCGAAACGTGCATCGTCGAAATCCTCGAGGTCTTCTTCAGACAGCCCTTTGTTGTAATAGCCTGTGTCGTTGGAAGGATGTATGGCGATCGCATCCTTGAAATCCGAAACAGCGGCACGGTAGCGTTTTTCCGCCGAATAGCAATTGCCGCGGTTGATATAAGCAGCGAAATAGTTCGGATCAATTTGTATGGCAGTAGTGTAATCGGCAATGGCGGCGTCCCGTTCTTTCAGCTTCTCGTGGCAGTAGCCCCGGTTATAGTAAATAACAGCCCTGTCCGGTAAAATGGAAGCTGCTGCAGTCAGGTCGGCAATGGCCTCCCTGTATTTTTTCTGGTCGATGTAGCAGGTGGCCCGGTTGAAATACGCTTCCGCATATTTGGGGCAACGTCCGATCGCTTTCGTGTAGTTGTCGATGGCGGCGTCATAATTTTTAGCAGCGCTTGCCGCATTGCCTGCGGCGAGAAATTTTTTCGCTTTTTTATTCTGGGCTGAAACCGGTGCGGCAAGAAAGAGCAGCAGCACGAGCGCGAGGACGTTTTTCATAACGAACGGTGCACAAACAGGGTTGAATAATTCTTTAAATGTAAATAAAGCGCCGCATCCCGGTATCTTTCCGCCACCGGTCATTGCCATTGCAAATGCGTTCCTTTTCCCGGACCGGTCTTTGCTCTTCTTCGCAGCACTGCTGCTTTTTCTTTCCTCCGGGACGGAAAAGAAAATAGTTCCGGGCGCCTGGCACATTCCTTTGTAAATGTTCGATACCCGGTGATTCTTTGCGCCGTGGCCTCCTTGTTGTGAATGCCAGCGCAGAGGCTTTTTTCCCTATTTTTAGTCCCCAATCACTTGTATATGCCGGGCACCGTGCCCATTTATAAAATAATTCCCCCGGCCATCGCTTCCGCCGGCGTTTATTTCTTCACGACCGACAGCGGACTGCAGTACGAGGTCCGTTTCGGAAGAAGGCAGGACAACATCCTGCACGCAACTATTGTTTTCGGCGTCATCAACGAAGAGTTCGACGGGGAGGAATACGTGGTGACAAACCGCGGCGAGGTCTTCCGCGTGATGAACACGATCGTGCAGATCGTCAAAATGTTCATGGCCGAGCACGAAAAGATCATGTGCTACGAATTCACCGGCATCCCGAAGGAAGGCGAGGAGGAAAGCAAAGCTTCGCAGCGCACGCTGCTGTACAAGCGCTTCCTTCCGAAGATTTTCGAAAGCGGCTGGGAATTCAATTTCAGCGGCAATTCTGCCATCGTAACGCGCAGGCAGCGCCATTGACCATGCCGTGAAAGAACGCGTCTCCGTATTCTGGTTTCGCCGTGATCTCAGGCTGAACGACAACCGCGGTTTGTCGGCGGCGCTGGACAGCGGTTTTCCGGTTCTTCCCGTTTTTATTTTCGATACGGATATTCTCGGGAAGCTTGACGATAAAAAAGATCGCCGTGTTACTTTCATTTACCGGAATCTTCAGAAAATAAATGAGCAGCTGGCGAAGAACGGCAGCCGTCTTTTTGTTTTTTATGGAAAGCCCGTTGAGATATGGAAAGAGCTGCCCGGAAAATTCAACGTTGCTTCCGCATTCTGGAACGGTGATTACGAGCCTTACGCACGCAGGCGTGACGAAGATGTTGCCGCAGTGCTGGCGGAAAAAGGAATTCCCGCTTTCTCGTTCAAAGACCAGGTCGTATTTGAAAAAAGCGAGATCGTCAAAGACGACGGAATGCCCTACACCGTTTTCACGCCGTATAAAAACAAGTGGAGGAGAAGCATCGCGGAAAAAGACATGCAGGAGTTTCCTTCGGAAAAACGCGCAGGAAATTTTTTAAGGACGGATTTCGTTCCGCTACCACCTCTTTCTTCTTTCGGATTTGAAGAAACGGAGATGGATTGTTCCGTTCCCCCGTTGAATGATGAAATGCTGCGCACGTATTCTTCTCTTCGGGATTTCCCGGCGCGCCGGGCAACATCGCATCTCAGCGTTCACCTGCGTTTCGGAACGGTAAGCATTCGCGCGCTTTTCCGTCGCGCGCTGGCCGTGAGCGAAACCTGGACGAACGAGCTGATCTGGCGTGAATTCTTCATGCAGGTGCTCTGGCATTTCCCGCATGTTGAAAAAGATTCGTTTCGCAAGGAGTACGATCGTATTGCGTGGCGGAATAACGAAGAAGAGTTCGAACGATGGAAAAACGGGATGACAGGTTTCCCGCTCGTGGACGCCGGCATGCGCGAGCTGAATGAAACGGGATTCATGCATAACCGCGTCCGCATGATGACCGCTTCTTTCCTGGTGAAACATCTTCTTATCGACTGGCGCTGGGGCGAGGCATATTTCGCTTCGAAGCTCCTTGATTTCGATCTCGCGGCGAATAACGGCAACTGGCAGTGGGCCGCCGGAACGGGAACGGATGCGGCGCCTTACTTCCGCATTTTCAATCCGCATGAACAGCAGAAGAAGTTCGACCCGGAGTTTGAATACGTGAAAAAATGGGTGAAAGAATTCGGAACGGAAAAATACCCGCTACCGCTCATCGATCATGCCGCGGCACGCGGGCGTTGTCTTGCGGCCTATTCTGCAGCTGTAAAAGACTGATTTTTATTTTACCGGCGGAGCGGGCGGCGGTGTCAGCGTAAAATTTACCTCGCAGGGAACGACGATCTGTTTTTCCTGCACGGAAAGATCGCAGTCGGTCGTTGTCATGTACACTTTTTTTATGGTGCCGTCCGGCATTTCCATGTCCATGTCCGTGCTGGTTGCTGTCGGTCCTTCGAACGTAAACGGATCGGTGAACTGGCTGGCGATGTCAACGTCCTTG
>DASTSF010000038.1:0-9970 GCA_035760825.1 Bacteroidia bacterium | reverse complement strand
GGGATTGATCACAGTGATCTTCGCAAACTTCGACGCACGTTTCTGCAGGAATGTTTTGATCTCTCCGCGCGTATTGATGCTCGTCGAGGGCTTGAGCAGATCGGCCTGCGTTCCCTGGTTGCGGAGATTGGAAACGACCGTAAGGCAAACGTTGCCGGGCGCCAGCTCGAGATAACAGTCCGGTTCGCCGGTTACGTCACGCGTGTGGCTGATGCATTTCACTTTGTAGATCGACGGAAAATTTTCGAGCACGAGACGTTCGTAATCCCAGATGGTGATCGCACGTCCTTTGTGACGAAGCCGCTCGCTGACACGGCGGTAATAATCGTCGCCTTCTTCCGCTACTTTTCCGCCGAAAGAAGCGTACGGCTGGCTGACGGATTTCACTTCAGCCAGCGGTTCCGACAGCTTGGCAATCGTTCCCGCAGCCAGCGCGGTGGCGAGATGCTGCGGATCGTTCCCGTTGTCGCGGAAACTTGCCTGCACGGCCTGTGCGATAATGTCGAGCACGTTGCACAGCGCGGAAGGATCTTTGTTGTCCTGCTTCGTCACGGCGGCGCGCAGCCAGTGATAACCTGCGGGCAGTATGGTATTGTCATTGGTCGCCGTGTCCGGGATGTCGAGTTCTACGATGCCGCTCGTCTGGAAACCGTTCGAGGTGTCGCTGATCACCTGCTGCGCGGTGAGATCGATCCATTCGTTGTTCTGCAGGTAGCTCCATGTGATCGCGGGCGCTTCCGCATTGCGGTTGCCGCTGTCTTCCACCACCTGGATCAGCAGCGAAAGACTTTTCTGCGGAACAAGATCTTCCACGGCGATGAACAGCATTCCCGTCTGCTTCATGAGCGGATCCGTTTCCCCGGTCGAGTAGTTGTAAGCGCTTGCCCTGAATTGCGGGAGTAAATAAAGCTTGCTGTCGTCGTCAACGGGAAATTCGCTGAAGAGCTGCTCGCCGAACGGCTGAAGATGATAGAACTGGTCCTGCGTGCTGTCCAGCGTTTGCGTGGAAATGTAATCTGCAGAAAAAGTTTTGATGGCGGGAGTGTAGGGGGGAAGCGGGATCTTTCCGCCGGTTGTTTTCAGCGCCTGTATCGCCAGCGACTGTGCGTATTTGGTGTGCAGGAAATCCTTGTTGCCGAGCGTCAGCCGCAGGTAACCCCGCGTGGAGCCAAGTGGTGTATTGAGAAAAACATCGGATGAGTTGGCGCGGTCGCTGGAGATCCCGGAGAAATTGTATTGTACGGCATCCTGCGCATCATCATCAAAAAGCCTGTCCTTTTTGGAGGAAGAATTATTCAGGAGAAAATCCATCTCGGCGCTCCACGTACCATCGTGCAGAAGGGAACCGGTGGCCATGAAATCGTCATTGTCAACGTCGATCTGGTGCGTGTCGGTCGATGAGTTGTTGTCGTAAGCCAGGTAATTAGCGTACTGATCGGTGAAATCAGAGGGTGCGCCGTGCCACAAAACATTCAGCGTAAGTGAAGAAAGATCTTTGAAAAACACTTCGTCGCTGCCGACGTAGAACGGGGAACCGATCACGGGCTGCGAACCGAAAGGCATGAATGGTTTCGACGGATCCAGCTTCGACGCTTCGTTGTGCAGCGTGAGGTTCTGCATCCCTTTCACATCAACGGTGAGGTCCATCGAGACAACAGCTACTTCATCCAGCAGCGTGTATACATTTTTCCAGTAAGGTGTGTCCGCCTGCTGTAAGTTCAACAGCTCGACTTTTAGAATGGGATTCGACGTATTGAATGTCCCTGCATGCACTGCGCTGCTGTATGCGGTGACCGCAGCCAGTTTCGCGTTGAGCGTAAATATGAATTTGAGCGAATGTGTGGTGTTGCTGTATATGATCTGCGTTGAATCCGGTGTGAGCCATCCCTTGGCGCCGGTGAAGGAGAATTGGTAGTAATCGGCGTTCTGCAGCTCGCTTATTTCTGCGGCTGTTCCGCTGAATGCATGCGCCGGATCGAACATGATCTCCAGCGTTACGATTCTTGTTCCTTCGCTGAGAAATAATTGCGGGGAAGAAATGGCGAACCCGGTGCGCGCATCGGGCATGGTGTGCGACGCGGTCCCGATGCCCTGCTGCGAAGAACCGAACGCCTGCCATTGCGGGATCGTCTTGTCGAGCGCGGCGCCGTTCCCGTCGGAAGAGTTCGCGACAGGTGATGCGTACACGCCGTTCGCTGTTATGGAGCCTGCGGAGAAATTATCAATGAAAAGGTTCCTGAATCCCGCCACTTTCGCTTTGTTCAGTACGATGTCTTCATCCGTTCCGTAAAGCAGCTCTTTTTTCAGCGCGTCTTTTCCGGCTTTCAGCAGCGTGTCCTGCGAAACTTTGAAGGTATCCGATGCGTTCTTCGCCAGTTCGAAGATCACGTGCACTTTATCGGCGACCGCAGCCTCGGGCGTAAGCTGCAGCACTTCCTGGTAAAAGAAATCGAGGTGGCGCTCCGTCAGTTCGTTGAGATGCTTCTGGGCATACGCGAACAATTCGAGGAACGTGATGAACAGCCCGAGATGCGCTTTGTGGTAGGGATACTGCGCGATGGATTCCGCAAGATAATCGGGCGTGCGGTTGACGATGATCTGCAGCGCTGCTGCGTATTTTTCAAATACGGTCTGCATGATGCGCGCTGCCGCTTCATTATTGACCAGCGGATCGGCGGATGTGTAGAGCGACGTGTCGGTATACGGATCGGCAGCATCGGCCAGCGCCTGCCATTCGGGGTTCGACGGGAACGTGAATCCCGCGAATACGTTGAACCCGCCGAGTGTGTCGATCGCGATCAGCTTGCTGTAGCCGTCGAGCATCATCGACTGGAAATAGAGGTTCAGCTCTTTGTGAAAAAGCGTGATGCTGTCGCTGTCGGCGTACCAGCTGCTGATCCAGGAAAGCAGGTCGCGGAAATCATTCAGCGTATCGATGGGTGCGTGGACGTCGGAAGAAGCGGAGATCGTTTTCAGCTTTGCGCGGAACGTATCACGCATCGTTTTAATATCTGTCTTCGAAACGATCGCCACAAGAACGGTGATGTCGTGCTTCAGGAATACGCTCCAGTCTCCGTCCGCTTCCACATCCTCGCCGGAAGATTTGTAATAATTGAGCAGCTTCGCGTAATCCCGCGCAAACACAAGCAGGTCGCCCAGGTCGCGTTCGTCGACGGAGACCGAGGAAGGATCGAGCGCTGCGAGCAGGCGCTGCGCCTGGCTCGTGCCGTCGCGCTCCAGCGGATGCAGTGTTTCGCATCCGCAGGGATCCGGTTGCTGAACGCCGGTTGTATCGTTTGTGTCTGGATTCATGCGTATTGTTCTTCGCCTGCTTACTGGTTCAGGCTGCTTGCTTCATTGATGTAAAAAGGATAAACGAAATTGTACCGCGAGTTGGTTGCGGAAACCGTGAAATCGATCTCGATCGGCAGCAATCCTTCGAGGTAGTTGTCGGTGCTGATCGTGACTTTGTTCAGGCGGATGCGCGGCTCGAAATACAGGATCGCGTCGGTGATAAGTCCTTTCAGGAATGAGAGAAGCGACGTGCTTATCGGTTCGAAGAGCACATCGTGCAGGTTGCATCCGTATTTCGGCTGCATGAGCCGTTCACTGATCGCCGTGCTCAGCAGGATCTCGAGGCTCTGGTAAATGTCTTCGACATCCGATGTCATGCCCACGTCTCCTGAAACGTTGTTGAACGCAACGGGAAATCCCCAGCCGGTGCCGAGAAATGATTGCGATGCCTGGTCGTCTTTCATAATGGGTTCCTGGATGAATTTGTTCGTTCCTGTTTTTTTATCCGCCGATGGTGACGGTGGGACAACCGACGGTGATGCTTCCGCCGTGCGCAGTCGGATCTCCCATTCGTGCAGCCGGCATTCCGCCGATCGTCACTGTGGTCGATCCCATTGCAATGACATCCGGCGGTCCTGTGCACGTGCACATGTCACCCACACGCGCGGCCGGCATTCCGCCGATCGTGACCGTAGGACATCCCGGCGGCATTACAGGTCCGCCTACATGCGGAACGACTCCTGTCACCATCGGGCAGGTATGCATATCACCGGTTCTTGCTGCTGATCCCATTTTTATTTTTCAGTTATCAGTTGATCGCCACCATGGCTCCTTTTACCGTGGTGTTGCCGTCCGCTTTCAGCTCGGATGTGGCGCCCTGCAAGCCGAGACTTCCGCTTGCCTTCACCGTAACGCCTGTTCCTTCGATGGAAATGTCACCCTTGGCTTTGATCTTGAAATCGGATGCGCTGTCCATCGAAATTCCGTTCGAGCTCATTTCAACCGTGTTCTTGTTTTTGTCCTTGATCGTGATCTTTCCGCTGTCGTCGTCAATGACGATGCTTTGTCCGCCCGGTGTTTCCACCGTGACTGATTTTTTATCGTCGTTGAAAATGAGCTTCAGCTTTTCACGCGTGACAAATCCTTTTTCGTTGTTCGCATCGGCTGCCTGCAGCGGTGCGGGAAGCTTCTTGCTGTTCACCATGCCGAGCACGATCGGGTTGCGCGGATCGTCGTTGAGAAAACCGAGGATCACTTCGTCGCCGATCTCGGGACGGAAAAATGATCCGCGCTCTTTTCCCGCATCGAGCGTTGCGATGCGCGCCCACGTTCCGTCGGCGTTGTTGTCGATCAGCGGCATCTTCACCTGGATGCGGTCTTCCCCGTCAGGATCGCTTTCCAGTTTTGTCACGATGGCGATGTGCAACCCGTTCACGCCGGGAACAAGTCCTGCCGATTTCGCGTCGACGATGTCCGGTGCATCATGGAACCATTTGTTCGAAAATCCCATCTGCACGTCCGTCGTCCAGTTCGCTGTGTTGACCTGGTGACGCACGCCGCTGACAAACGCTTTCCCGTTGAAACGGTCTCCTACACCTTTCAGCTCGATCATCATGCCCGGCTTCACGTCGGCGTAGCCCTGGAATTTCGCACGGCCACGCACGCGCGCCAGCTTGTTGCGCACGATCTGCGCATCCGTCCAGCTTTTCAGCTCGCTCTCTTCGAATTTTCCCGGGTGACGGAGTGAAAATTCCGCCACGCCGAGCACGGATGCGAGGTCGGACGAGGTGAGATTTCCATTGTCCGAAACAGGAGGATCGCTGCCTTCTGATTCCACCAGCTCCTGCTCGGTGTAATTCCACGCGTGACTTTTCACGGTGCTGAATTGCGTTGTCGCGTCGATCTCGCCTTCGAAATCCATGATCGTCGAGCCGAACTCGATGCTCAGGACAGCGTCGCTGCTCGTGTCAGGTTTTTTTACGATCAGCTTGTTGTCGTCGGTAAGCACGAATTTTCCATTCACTTCGGCGCGCGAAAGGATGAAATCCCAGTCGGTGACGTGGTACTGCACCATTTCCTTGTGCTGCACATCGGTCGCTTCCACGTCCTTGTCCACGCCCGCATTTCCCGCAAGCTGCTCGATGATCTCGCTGTCTTTTGCATTGTAGAAATAGGCGCAGTTCCTTCCCGCCGTCATCTTCACGGACTTATCACGCGCTTCGATGATGAGGTAAAATCCTTTTTCTTTCCGGATGCGCAGGCTGTGGCTGGTGACGATTCCTTTGAAGATTGTTTTGTTGTCGTTGTGGTAACCGGCCTGAACTTCGATCTCTTTCCCGGGTTTGAAATCATCTTTGTTGCTCACTTCGAAATTGCTCTTCGCCACGTCGCCGTCGTAGATCGCGATGCGTGCATACGACAGCTTGTTGAAGACCTTGGTTACATCGACAGAGGCGACCTTGTATTCCGTGCTGATCGCCGTACCGTCCACGAGGATCGTGAGGCTGGGCAGATCGGACGGCTGCGGTGTCGGTATGGTACGGTCGTTGTCGCTCATAAAGCACGCATGTTATTTGATCGGGGGAAGGATGAGCTGCGATCCGTTGGAAAGACGCCGGAAATTATCGAGGTTGTTGGCGCGCGCCACGGAAAGATATTGCAGGTGGCTGTCGTATTCTTTGTAAACCATGACCGGCAGCTTGCCGCCGACTTTCACCTGCCGGTAATGCGTGAGGTCAGGCGAGTTGGCGCCTTCCTGCCGGACGCGCAGCGTGTCCTCGATGTTTTCCGTGAACGAAGCCGCGATCTTCGCGCGGATCGGTTTACCGTCGTTGTCAAAAAGGTTGTAGGTGATGTCGGCGCTCTTCAGCACCACTTTCGTGTTCAGGTTTCCCCAGTTGATCAGCAGGAAATACGGGCGGTGCGTATCGCTGACGATCTGCACGCACGCTTTCAGGAACAGGTCGATGACATCGGTGACATTCACTTTGTCCGTGACGGTTCCCGTTCCGTCGATCATGAATTCGAAATTGTAATCCTTCGGCTTGATGCTGCCGAACTTCATCGAGCTCGCTGAATTTCCGTGCGCCTGCTCCGCCTTGTATTCCACTTCGTATTTTTCCGCGTACGAAGCGGGGTTGAACATAGCCGTGAACTTGTCGGGATCGCCCGGCGTCTGGTAATTGGCGTCTTTGTACGTGCGGATGGTGAGCTTCTTCAGCTCTCCCGTCGACGGTGTGATTGCATCTGCCATTCGTTCAGCGTTTGATTTCCCGGTTCAGGATTTCCATCACCTGTTCCACGCATTCCGCGATGATCTCGTCTTTTCCCGTGGGATCGTCGGATTTTTTTCGTGAATGATGTCCCTGCTGCGCTTCACCGCCTTCGCTGACGGTGGCGCGGATGATGATCTCGTTTACCTGGATGGCCATGTTATGAATTCGGTTTTCTGCAGGTGAAATTTTTGTAAGCCAGCTCGAACGATTCCACCACGATCCCGTTGTCCTGCGCTTTGAAATCCGACGTCACCCATTTCACCGGCCACGCGCGGAAAAAATGCCAGCTCATCAGCGGCTGGTGATCCGCGTTCAGCAATGAAACGGTGATGTTCAGCGGATCGAAGGAATAATTCTCGACGGCCTTGACGATCCAGTCGACCAGCTTCGAATCCGTGAACATGCCGCGCTTGAGCACGAGGTTGCCGTATTTCACTTTCCCCGGCAGGCGGTGCGAATGATCGTTCACACCGCCTTCGGATAATTCCTCCGTGCCGATCTCCACAGTGAGACCGGAAACTTCCTGGAAAGAAGTTTCGCTGAATTTCTGCGCGCCGCTCGTGTCGAGGAACTCCACGCGGAAATGGAACCCCAGCGGAGGATAATAGGACATACCGGTGGTTTTTTATTAATCGTTCTGTATGGTCAGTCCTTCGTGCGCGAGCTCGATGGATTCGATGGCGACTTCATTGCCGCTCGCTTTCAGGCCGGGACCTTCCACTTTCACCGGGAACGCGTTGTGCGCTTTCCACACCATCACCGGCTCGTGTTTTTCATTGAGCAGGCTGACCGTGATGTCGCGGCGCTCCACGTCGTTCAGCTTGATCGTGTTCAGCCATTTGAAAAAATCATTGTCCGATGCGGTGATGCCCCGCTTGAGCGTGATGTTGTTGTATTTGCGCATGCCCGGCATCTTCACGGAAGAATAGTCGGGACTGTCGCCGGTGCGGTATTCCACAGCCTGCGCTTCCTGCGTCAGGCCGCCCACTTCGGTGAATGCGATGCTGGTACCGCCCCATTCGACGCGGAAGTGAAGAACCAGTGAGGGATATTTTGCCATTTGGATTGTTCTTTAAGTCGGTTTGAAACGTTGAATGAATTTTTCCGGTGATGCTTACGACTGCTGGAGCAGGTGCGAGAATTTCAGGATGATGAATTCCGCCGGGCGTACCACCGCCATGCCGATCTCCACGTTCATGCGCCCTTCGAGAATATCCTGCGCCGTCATCGTGGTGCCGAGACCGATCTTCACGAAAAAGGCTTCGTCGGGTTTTGCACCGGCCAGCGCGCCGTCTTTCCATTTCAGCGTCAGGTAATTTTCGATCATGCCTTTCACTTTCACCCACGTGTTCGCGCTGTTCGGTTCGAACACGGCCCAGTAGGTCGATTTTTTCACCGACTCTTCCACCATGTTGAAGAAGCGGCGCACCGGGATGTAACGCCATTCGTTGTCGTTGCCGGCAAGCGTGCGTGCGCCCCATACGAGCGTGCCCTTGCCCGTGAATGCGCGGATCGCGTTGATCGATTTCCCGGCGTTCACGTCGATGTTCAGCGCATCGAGCTCGGATGCAGTGAATGTGGTGGCAGGACCTACCACGGAAGAGAGACTGACATTCGCGGGCGCTTTCCATACGCCGCGGTCACGGTCGGTTTCCGCATACACTCCGGCGATCGCGCCGCTCGGCGGCATGGAAGTGAAGCTCGATCCGATCCCGCTGATGATGTTTTTATACGTGGGGAACGAATCGTTGAGACTCTTGTCGAGACTCGTTTCGTATGCGCTCACGCCGTTGAGGATCGTGTTGAACGCTGCGCTGATCTCTTCGAAGCGGTCGTCGATGAGCTTGAATACGCTGTCCACTTTGTCGAAATCGGTTGTGCCGGAAACCACGCCGAGCGATGCGGGCGTGGCCGTGAAAATGTTCGTTAATGCGTCCAAAGGATCGGTCTGCCAGCTGACGTTCGCGGGAGTGGAAGAAGGTGAAGCTGCCGTATAACCGGCGACATCGTCGTGCAGCTCTTTTTCATACGAACGCAGCTTGGAATACGAACCGCGCAGGATGGAATCGATCGCGGTGGAAATATCATCGCGGTTTTTCGAATACAAAAGCCCGGTCGAGGAGTCGGTCCAGTCATCCACCTGCACGGCGACATCATACAGGAACTTGATCAGGAGCTTGAGCTTCGCTTCGTGTCCTGCGTCATCGGTGGCTGCGTTGTAATCGCCTTTCAGCGATTCGTAATGCGAACGGACGGAATCGAAAGTCCCCGATGAAAGAAGATTGGTGCTCACATCGGAAGCAACCGTATCCACATCCTTGATCGCGCTTTCGAGGTTCGTGATCAGCGCCTGGATGTCGGTGCTGTTCGTGAGCGCAGCGAGCGGCACCACGCCGGTTTTTTTCAGCTTGCTCGCATAGGTGGAAGAATCGAGCAGGTCGCGGTACATGATCGTTTTGCCGAGGTTCACGTCGAGCCACGGCGTGTAAGCCATTCCGTACTTGAGGTAGTTGATGCCGACTTTGTCCCGGAACGTCGTTCCTTTCGGATCGTCTTCATGCAGATCGAACACCGCCACGCGATCCATGAGCTTGTTGCATTGCGCAAGAGCGGCCGGCTGGATCTTGCTGTAAAGATCATCGCCGGAAATATTCACGGCGTCAGGGAAAAGAAGAATGGTGGGCTCGTCGAATTTTTCAACGACTTTCAGTCCGCCGAGAATTCCCGTCGGGGGATCGATCGTGTCATCGCCCGTGATGATCGTATCGCCGTAAAGGCCCACCGAAACGATGTAGCAGTCGCCGCCCCCGTTCGCGTAGAAAAGCTGGAGGCTGTCGAACATGTAATAGTCCGCATTCTGCGTGACGCTTTTGAATGTGTTGTCGTCATTCAGCTTTACTTCGGTAATGTCCGGCGAAGGTCCGCCGCCGAAATAGGTCCGGTATTCAAGCAGCGAGCTGATCCGGGTGGGTTTCATCAGCAGGGAAGTGCCCGCATTATCCGCAATTTCGGTGTAGCCGATAAATGCGGGAATAGCGGTTTCCACCTCCGCCACGGAAGGAGGGAAGATCGAGATCTCCTCGACATAAACGTCAGGCGTTTTGTAGGTTGTCATAGGAAAGAAGGTTTGTTTTTGGTTTTAGACATAGACATAGATAGTGGTCCCGGGCTTGCGCTGGTCGGGATTCGGTAAGTCATCGATAAGCGTAGTTCCGCTTTTGCGCAGCTCGATCCGCTTTCGCGGCGTCTGCTGCCAGTCGAGCGAAACGCCCGAGGTGAACAAAGCGATCTTGCTCGTGTCGCTGCAGAGCAGCGGAGCCATCGTATCCGAAGCGGGAACGGGATAGGTTTTGTCGAAGGTGATCTTTGCCGCGCCCGTCCGGCCTGCATCGTGTATGGTG
>DASTSF010000037.1:0-7470 GCA_035760825.1 Bacteroidia bacterium | reverse complement strand
GTCAGGTCGAGCGCCAGTCGATCCCCTTGTCAGGTCGAGCGCGAGTCGAGACCTGTCAGTCGAGCGCCAATCGTTTCCCTTCGTCAGGTCGAGCGCGAGTCGATTTTTTTCTGTCAGGTCGAGCGCGAGTCGAGACCACTGTCAGTCGAGCGCCAGTCGATCCCCTTGTCAGGTCGAGCGCGAGTCGAAACCTGTCAGTCGAGCGCCAATCGTTTCCCTTCGTCAGGTCGAGCGCCAGTCGATCCCCTTGTCAGGTCGAGCGCGAGTCGAGACCTACACCACCACATTCTCCACATACGTCTCCTTCACCTTGTCCAGCGTGTCATTCAGCTCGGCGAGATCGTACGTCGTAACAAGTTTCGTGCGCGTGTCTTTGAAATCGGGAAGTCCCTTGAAATAATTCGCATAATGACGGCGCATCTCGATGATGCCGAGCCGTTCGCCTTTCCATTCGACAGATTTCATCAAATGCGTGCGGCACACGTTCACGCGGTCGGCGATCGTAGGAGCAGGAAGATGCGTTCCCGTTTCGAGGAAATGTTTGATCTCGCTGAATATCCAGGGATAGCCGATGCTGGCGCGACCGATCATCACCCCGTCGACGCCGAATTTGTTTTTCATCTCCAGCGCTTTTTCCGGCGTGTCGACATCGCCGTTGCCGAAAACGGGAATGGTGATGCGGGGGTTGTTCTTCACTTCGCCGATGAGTGTCCAGTCGGCTTCACCCTTGTACATCTGCATGCGCGTGCGCCCGTGGATCGACAGCGCCTGCACGCCGATGTCCTGCAAACGTTCTGCGACCTCGAGAATATTTTTCGTTTTATCGTCCCATCCCAGGCGCGTTTTCACCGTTACGGGAAGGTTCGTTGACTTCACCACCGCTTTCGTCAGCCGCACCATGAGGTCGATGTCTTTCAGCACGCCCGCGCCTGCGCCTTTGCACACGACCTTCTTCACCGGGCAGCCGAAGTTGATGTCGAGCAGATCGGGTTGTGTCGCCTCCACGATGCGCGCCGACATGGCCATCGCTTCTTCGTCGCCGCCGAAGATCTGTATCCCGATCGGACGTTCGTAATCGAAAATGTCGAGCTTCTTCCGGCTTTTGATCGCGTCGCGGATCAACCCTTCCGAAGAGATGAATTCCGTGTACATGAGATCGGCTCCGTTCTGCTTGCAGACGTAACGGAACGGCGGATCGCTCACGTCCTCCATCGGTGCGAGAAGAAGCGGGAAGGCGGGAAGCGTTATGTTGCCGATGCGGGGCATAATACAGTTGGAAAGTTGCGGTGAAAGCTTCTGTACTTTCCGGCTTTTCAGTTTTGCAACCTATTTTTGCGCAAATTTAGCCAAAACGCAGCGAAGAAGTGGAACACGACGATATACCGCAGCCGCCGGGGGCGCGCTTTTCACCGGGAATAAAATTCTGGCTCGTGCCTTCGCTGATGTTCGCGTGCTCCGGGATCTATACGCTGATCGCAAGCTCTTCGAAATTCGCCTGGATGAATGCAGGCCCGGACGACGGTTATCCCGTTGCGTACGCGCGCTGGGCGGAAGTGATCGCATCGGTGATCCTTTTCGCAATTCCGGCTGTCGTTTATGCGAATGTTTTTCCGCCCGAACGTTTCCGCTGGTTCCGTCTCGACCGTAAAGCGGGCATCGCTGTCACACTGCTGGCCGTGCTTTCCCTTGCGATCGCTGTCGTCGGTTTTGATGCGGTTTACAACTGGATCGGCACGCAGATCAAAGATCCGGCGCTGAAGGAAATACAGGAATCCGGTGAAAAGAACACAGACTGGATACTCAGCATGCCTTCCGCCGGCGACCTGTTCTTCTGCCTGTTCGTCGGTGCGCTGGTACCGGCATTCTGCGAGGAACTGTTCTTCCGCGCCACCTTCCAGCAGTCGCTCATCGAATGGAACCGCAAGCCGCATCTTTCCGTCTGGATCACTGCTGCTTTTTTCAGTTTCATGCATTTCGACATCGCGGGTTTCCCGGTCATTTTCGCTTCCGGACTTATGCTCGGTTACGCCTTTGTGCGGACAGGTTCGCTGCGTGTGAACATTCTCATGCATTTTGTCTTCAATTCGGTTTCCATCCTGGAATCCTTCATCGCGGAACGCAGCGCTGCGTTCAAAAGCTGGGAACCGGGGATTCCCGGGGCCGCCATCTCGTTCGGGCTTGCCGGCGCATTGTTTTTCTTTTTCTGGCGCAGGACCCGGACCGCGTAACGCGTTTTTTGCTATTTTTAATTCTGGCTTAACCTGGTTTTCAAAACTGATCACTTATGAACGCTGTCCGCACTTCCGCGAAGTTTTACGGGCTTGTTTTTTTCTGCGCACTTTTCATGACAATGGCGCACGCACAGGATGTCCCGCCGTTTGCGGCGAAAGTCGCCCCCGCAGATCCTGTCGTTCCCGGAACTTCATTGCCCGACCGTTCAACGTGGGTGGAGGACGAATCACAGCGAACGGTTTTCTCGAGCGTGTATCACACCGCGGACGGACAATACATCGCACACCAGAGCTCCGTCCCGATCAATTATTACGATGTTAACGGCAAACTGCAGCCCATCGATTTCTCTCCGAAAAAGATCACGGAAGGATGGACCGCTCCCGCCCAGCCGTTTCCCACATTCCTGTTCAACGATGGAAGCGCTTATGTTTCTTATGGAAAAGACGAAGGCGATTATTTCCGGTTCGGGATCAGCCCGGTGATCAACGGTGTGAATGCTTCGCCGCAGGCGATCGCGTTCGACGGTGATACGGGAACAATGCATGATGTGGTTCCCGGCGTGGACCGGAAATATGCCTTCCGCCTCAATGGAATCGAAACAAGCTACATCGTGCGCCAGCCGCAGCAGGTGAATTCGGACAACTTCGTCGTAACGGAAGGATTTTTACTCGACCATGGTTTTACTCTGAAAGAGGATGAGTCGCGCGGACGCAAAGAGAACGGCGGCTGGACTGGCGACCTGCTGGTCATCCGCGAGTCTGATGATGCTGTTGTCGGAACGATCAAAGCGGCGATGTGTTACGATGCAGCCGGAAAGTATACGTTCGGCACATACGTTATCCGCTATGACGAACACACGGACATGGAATTGCTCGACATTCTCGTTCCCCGGTCGTGGATGAACGACGCTGTGCGCAGCTATCCTGTGACGATCGATCCGCTGGTCATCGGACCGACTGCATTGTGGAGCGGAGGATCCATGCCTTCGTGCATTGCACCCGCCAATCATACGGACAGCATCCTCGTCACGATTCCAGGGCAGATCACAGTCACCAGCCTTGCCGTAACATCCAGCTTTTACGCCGATCCGTTCACCACCGCGATCATGAGCGACGGCGCGATGTGGTTCACCACTCCCTGCGGTTCTTCACCGCAGTTCACGATCGGTCCGCCGAACGGAAACCTGCCGGGTACTGCTTATCTCGATACGTTCAACCTGCGCAGTCCGCTTACGTGCTGCTATGCGCAGTCCTGCTCACCGCAGACGTTCTACCTCACCATGCACCTTTCGCGCACAGGTCCGGGAACCGGCTGCAACACAACGTACATCCGCTATGATCCTGTGACGACATCGTGGCCGTTCAGCGCATACATCGTCGGCCACACGGTCGAAATGAACGCGCAGGGATTTACGGTTCCGGTGACACCGGTTTGCTCCAATGTCTGCACGTTCACGGGCAATGTTTTCATTCACTACGGCGTTCCCCCGTTCACGATCACGCATCCGTGGATGACCGGGAGCGTTACAGCGGGAAGTCCTGCGGGATGTAATTATGCCATCGTCAGCAAGCAGATCACGCTGACGATCCCGAATTGTCCCACCTATTGCGATACGATCACGACGCTCACCGTTCCTCCGCCCGTTGTCGTGGACGCGTGCGGAAACATTGCGACCGGCTATCCTTCACGGCCGCTGCATATTCATGAAGTTCCGGTACTGACTGTTTCGCCGCCTTCGGATACGGTCTGTCCCGGCGAACCCTACCAGTTCAATCTCAATTCCTGCCTGGCGGGCAGCACGGTTTCGTGGTACAACTCTTCCGGTTCCGGCAACGGGAATGTGAACGGCTCTGTTAACTATACCGGCACGGCGGATACGTCGATAACCTTCAATGCATTTGCGTCGATCAACGGGTGTACGTCGGACACGATCACTTTTCCCGCCGTTGTTCAGCCATTTCCTTCGGCTGCGTTCACGTTCTCTTCGCCGGCGATTGCGGGAGTTCCGGTAAGCTTCACGGATCAGTCTTCTTTTTATTCCGGTGCAGGAGCATCGTGGGGCTGGGATTTCGGCGACAATTCCGTTTCCGCTTTACAGAACCCGGTTTACACCTATAGCTCACCCGGCTCATACACCGTTTGCCTTTCCGTTGGTTCTGCACAGGGATGCGCCGATTCGGTTTGCCAGGTGATCGACGTGATCCCGGCCGAGATCATTCCGCCCAACGTGGTTACACCGAACAGCGACGGCGTGAATGATGTTCTCGCATTCAAATTCCTCGAGTTTTACCCGGATAACCACCTGCAGGTTTTCGACCGCTGGGGCAACCTCATTTTTGACAAAGAGCACTACGCCAACGACTGGGATCCGCAGAAATACACCGACGGAACGTATTATTACATTCTCACGGTCAATACCACCAAAAATTACAGCGGGTTTTTCGAGCTGATCAAAGGAAAGTAAGCGTCGATTGACGGGGATACAGGCCGGCATTCGCACATAACGGCTTTTAATCTCCTCTTTTCTAAATTGTTATTATTCCGTTGAAAAAAACAAGTCCTCCCCTGGATACGTTTTGGCTATTTTTGTTTTTTAACGATGGACCCGGAGATCAATATTTCCCACTACATAAGCTCGCTGCTTTTCCGCCACGACTGCGTCGTTGTGCCCGGACTGGGCGCTTTTGTGTGCACAGAAGTTCCGGCGAAGATCCATCCCGCCCGCCATACGTTCGATCCACCTTCGCGCAGGATCGTTTTCAATAAGCACCTTCAGCAGAATGACGGTTTGCTTGCGCAGACGATCGTGGAAGAATCGGGTCATTCTTTCGATGAAGCGATGAAGGCCATTGCCGCTTTTGCGGAAGGGATCCAGCAGTCGCTCCGGGCAGGAAAAAAGACGGAGCTCCCGCACATCGGTACGTTTTCCGTCGACCCCGAAGGGAATATCGGTTTCGAGCAGGAGCCGGATGTGAATTACCTTGTCGAAGCATTCGGACTGGCTTCGTTCCAGTCGATGCCGGTTATCCGCGAGAAGGAAAAAGAGCCCGAAGTGCGCAAGCCGGTTGTCCGCGACATCCGCACGGCGCCGGAGCCCAAGCCTGAAGTTCCGGCTGCCGGTTACCCGCTCCGCAAGCTGGCCATTGCCGCCTCGATCATTCTTCCGCTTCTCCTCATCGGTACCTGGTTTACCGCTTCCTACAGCAAAGACATCGCGGGATTCGGGTTTTTCAGGCACGAACCTTCGTTGTACAAGCCGGTTCAGTGGTTCAATAAAACGAAGTTGTTTTCTGATACAACCGGGAACAGCCGGCTCGTTCCCGACCAGGGTGGAATAGCGCGCATCGAATCGTCTGAAAAAATGCCGCCGATCATCGTCGACATCCACAAAGTGCTGCCTGATTCCCTTTACGTCGCATCGGCTGTCAACAGCAATGTCGCGCCTCCGCGCTCTTCATCTGCAGACGATCATTATTTCGTTATCGCCGGGTGCTTCGCCGTTTCGCAGAACGCTGATAATTTCAGGAAGGCGTTGCAGGAGCGCGGTTTTCACGCCGAGGTGGTGGAGAACCTGCGCAGCCGCCTGACGCATGTGGGCGTGGGATCGTTCCGCACAAAGGAAGAAGCGGACCGTTTTCTTTCTGAGATACGCAGGGATATTCCCGAAGCCTGGATACTGCGGAAATAATTTTCCTACCCGGTCCTGCGAATCCGTTCCTCTACTTTTTTTACCAGCATTCCCATCCGGATAGGCTTGCTGATGAATCCATCCGCATTCAGTTTGTCGCTGATCTCCCCGACGTAGGATTCCGAAAGTGCGCTGAGGAAAAGGATGCGCGTCATCTCGAGCCCGGGCGTGGAGCGGAGCACGCGGCAGGTTTCATAGCCGTTCATTTCGGGCATGAGTATGTCGAGGATGACGAGATCGGGAATTACACGCTTGGCGATATCGACAGCTTCACGTCCGTTGGAAGCTGCAAAGACACGGTATCCTTTGTGCGAAAGAAAATAAGAGATGAATTCCCGGATATCGGGTTCATCGTCTACAATGAGAATAGTAAGCGGTTCGTTGAAATCCGTCGGTTCATCCATTGCGCAAAGCAACCGAACACGTCTTTACGCAATATTACCCGCACCTGAACTTTTCCTCAACCCGGGGTTATCTAATGCTTAAGCATCCGGCTCCTCTTTCTTTTTTTCGCGCGCCTTCCGGTAAATGGAAACGGCCGCGAACATGGCGGCGGCAAACCCGATAAGACCGAGCGTTGCCCACACCCAGCCCGTATTCTGCTTGGGAATGACGAGGAAAACGATCGCGAAAAGAAAGATGGTCGCCACTTCATTCCATAAGCGGAGCTTGAAGGACGTCCACGGTATTTCGTCGCGCTGGTGCTTCATGTAAAGCGCGTGCGTCTGCACATGATACAACGTCAGGCCGGAAACGAAAAGCAGCTTGAGGATAAACCAGGGCTGGGAAAGGAGGGACGGGTTCAGGTACATCATCCATAATCCCATGGCCCACGTCAGCAGCAGTGCGGGCCACGCAATTATGCCCCAGAGGCGTTTCTGCATGATCTTCAGCTGTTCCGACAGGATGCCGCGGTCGGGTTCGGGTTTCTGGTCCGCTTCGGCATGATAGATCAGCAGGCGCGGCATATAGAAAAGAGCGGCGAACCAGCTGACCACGAAAATGACGTGGAGGGCCATGATGTAGCGGTAATATTCCATGGGTTCAAAGGTAGTTATGCCGGGGGCAAACAGCCATAAAGGCGTTTTTTCTTTTTCGACAAAGGCCGGCACGGGGTTTGCTTTTCTGGGACCTATGATTTACTTTTACTAGACTAAAGCTATACACATGAAAAGAATTATTCTCTTATTCGGCATCCTTCTTTCTTTTGCAGCAGTACGCGCGCAATCAGCTACTTCTGCTGCCCCTGCTGATGCGCCCACTCCACAGCAGAAGGCTCATACGCAAGCCATGCAGATGCAAAAAATGCTGGGTCTCTCCGACGAGCAGACAACAAGCGTTGAAGCATTGTTCCTGACCCGCATCCAGTCGATCGACCAGATCAACAATGATGCGACGAAGACCGACCAGCAGAAAAAAGAAGACATCCAGAAAGTGCGTGACCAGAACGAAACCGATGTACTTGCGGTTCTCACGCCCGACCAGATCGCAAAATACAAGCAGATTAAGGCAGACCGCCAGAACAGGCAGCAATCCCGCGCTGCGGCCAG
>DASTSF010000036.1:0-4471 GCA_035760825.1 Bacteroidia bacterium | reverse complement strand
AAGCGGAACTTTTTTTATCCGGCCCGCTTTCCCGCTTTTCCAACTTCCCGACCTCCCGACCTTCCAACTCTCCTGCTTTCATGAACTTTGAACGTTGAGCTGTTAACTGTTCGTCCTCCATCTCATCTTCTGCATATTTTCGGCAGGTATATTTGCCTTCATGAGCAACCTCGATTTCTCCGAATTCTTTCAGCCGGTTGATGCGGAAAAAATAGCCGCAGGCCGGAAATTTCTCCCGACGCAGATCGGAAATTTGCTGAAGATAAATACGGAAGCGAATGGCTGGCCGGAGCTCGGCGAGGTGCAGGTTGCCCTCCTTGGCGTCAACGAGGATCGCCGCGCTGCGCACAATCACGGCTGCGCGATCGCGCCCGACCTCGTGCGCGAAAATCTTTACCGGCTTTTCCAGGGCGACTGGAACCTGCGCATGGCCGATCTCGGTGACATACGCGCAGGGAACACGCCTGCCGATACGGATTTCGCGCTCAAAACGGTCATGGGCGCATTGCTGAAAAAAAATATCCTTCCCGTCATTATCGGCGGCGGACATGATCTTACCTACGCGCAATACCTCGCCTACGAAGCGCTCGAGCAGACGGTGAACCTGGTCGCTGTCGATCCGCAGTTCGATCTCGGTGCTTCCGGCGAAGAGCTGGGCAGCCGTTCCTGGCTCTCCCGCATCATTCTGCATCAGCCGAATTTTCTCTTCAATTTTTCCAACATCGGGTACCAGACGTATTTCGTCGAGCAGGCTGCCATCGAACTTATGGGAAAACTCAATTTCGATATTCACCGCCTCGGACTTTCCCGCGCGAAAATGGAAGATGTCGAACCCATCATCCGCAACGCCGACATCGTCAGCATCGACATCGGTTCCGTCCGCCAGAGCGAAGCGCCCGGCAATGAGAATGCTTCTCCCAATGGTTTTTTCGGCGACGAGATCTGCCAGGTCGCACGCTATGCCGGCATCAGCGACAAGTGTTCTTCCTTCGGTATTTACGAGATCAATCCTGCTTTCGATCGCAAAAACCTGACGTCGCACCTCGCCGCGCAGATGGTGTGGTGCTTCCTCGACGGCTATTACAACCGCAAAAAGGATTATCCCTTCGGCGATATTTCCGACTACACGCGCTACCGCGTTTTTCTCAAAGACCACAAGCACGAGATCGTTTTCTACAAAAGCACGCGCAGCGACCGGTGGTGGATGGAAGTTCCGTATCCGCCCAATCAGAAGCTGAAGTTTGAACGCCACGCGCTCGTCCCCTGCTCGTACAATGATTACGAGCTCGCCTGTAAGGAAGAAATGCCCGACCGCTGGTGGCAGACTTTCCAGAAGCTCAGCTGAGTTCTCTCTTTTGTTTTGCAGCGCAACACCTGCGCATTTCCGTTCCCGCTTTCCCGTCATCGCTCGCACATGGTGACTCCGCTCTGCCGGGGCTGTTCATGTTTCGCCGTTTCCTCTCATTTTCCTGTCTCTTCATTCGCAGACCTTTTGATCTCCCGGTTTTCAATCGTCAATCGCCAATCAACAATCGTCAATCAACAATCAACAATCAACAATCCAGAATCCCCCTGTATCTTTTCCCGCCCCTCCTGTTATACAAGCGGCAAACACATCCATCCTATGAAGAAAATAATTACCATATCCGTTTTTTTTCTCGCCTGTTTCCGCCTCGCCGCGCAGCAGGATCCGCAATTCTCGCAGTTCATGTTCAACAAACTGTTCATGAATCCGGCGTATGCGGGCATGCGCGAAGCATTCTGCATGTCAGCCATCGGGCGCCAGCAATGGGCCGGCTTCGACGGTTCCCCGCGCAGCGGAATTTTTTCCGCCGACATGAAGCTTCCCGGTTACGCCGGCGGTATCGGCATAAACGTGTTAAGCGACCGCCTCGGATTTGAAAACAACCAGCGCTACAACATCGATTACTCTTATCACCGCGAGCTCGGCGATGGCGTCATCGGGATCGGTGTGGAATTCGGCGCGTATTCAAAACACATCGGTCCGACAGGAAATGATCAGTGGCAATCCACCACTGCCTGGACATCCGACCCGTCCATTCCGTCCTCGCTCAATAAAACCGTTCCCGATTTTGGTTTCGGCCTGTGGTATCAGCGCCAGGATCTCTGGTTCGGGATCTCATCCTCTCACCTCAATGCAATGATGATCAACGGCGGCCAGGAAACGATCCTCGGTCACACCCACGATCAGCGTTTCCAGATGGCGCGGCACTATTTTATCACGGGCGGATGCAACATCAGCACGCTCGGCAACGGCACCTGGTCGCTCCGCCCATCATTCCTCGTCAAATCAGACGCGACGATCACTTCCTTCGAGCTCAATTGCATCGCGCTCTGGCAGAATAAATTCTGGGGAGGCGTTTCCTGGCGCTACCGGGATGCCATTTGTCCCATGGTCGGTTTCCAGTTGCTTACGCCGCACATGCCGGATAAGTTCAGCGACGGCGGACTCAAAATAGGATTCGCGTACGATTACACGACGTCGCAGCTGCACAATTACAACGACGGCACGTTCGAGATTTTTCTGAATTACTGTATACCACTTGACTACACGGCTGGTCACGGAACCGTCCGTTTTTTTGAATGAAAACAGGAGAAATACATAGCTCATTTCATAGAACTGGCGCTGTCGCGAACCGGATTTTAACATTTGTCCGGATTTTGAACAGGGGGTGGTTAAAAAAGATTTGTTATTCAAAAATGAATATCTATCTTAGCGACCTGCGTGCCGACTGCATGCTTAAAAACATTTGGCAAAACACCAGTAGAGATATGAGAAAAACCCTTACCACTGTTGCATTTGTACTCGGAAGTATCGCTGCATTTTCACAGCAGGATCCTCAGTTTTCGCAGTACATGTACAATAAGCTTTTCATGAATCCGGGTTATGCCGGAATCCGCCAGGCTCTTTGCGCCACCGCGATTTATCGTGACCAGTGGCAGGGTTTTGATGGCGCACCCAAAACAGGCGTTTTTTCGGCTGATTATTTCAGCCCCGCTATTCATGGTGGCGTCGGCCTGAACATTATGACGGACAAGCTGGGATTCGAAAGCACGATGGCTTTCCGCGCTGATTATTCTTTCCATGTGCTCAACCTGGCAGGTGGAGTCCTCGGTATCGGCGTTGAACTTGGTGCAGTCAGCAAGCGTATCGGACCTACGGGTTCCGACTCGTGGATCGCAACCACGAACTGGCAATCGGACCAGTCCATTCCGCCACAGCTGAAAAAGACAGTGTTCGATGCGGGTGCCGGACTTTGGTACCAGCGCCAGAACATCTGGTTCGGTATTTCTTCCACGCACTTGTCCGCCGCACAGGTGGATGACGGAACAGCGTCTATTACGCCCACCAGCCCTCCGGGACCTCCGGTTGTACACAACTTGAAATATCAGATCGCCCACCACTATTTTGTGACGGGTGGCATCAACCTCTTCCAGGGAAATACGTGGGAAATTCGTCCCTCATTCCTCGTCAAATCTGACGCTACGATCACATCTATCGACATCAGCTGCCTGGCCATGTTTAACCAGCGTTTCTGGTTCGGGGCAAACTACCGCGTTAAAGACGCGATCTGCCCCATGGTAGGCTTCCAGATCCCCAACAAGCTTATGACACCCGATGGTCGTCCTGACGGTGGCCTGAAAGTGGGATTTGCGTATGATTACACGACTTCCGATCTCAATAATTACAACAACGGAACATTCGAGGTATTCCTCAATTACTGCGTTCCGATTGTTGTTACCCCCAAGCGTCAGGGACACGGCGACGTTCGTATCTTTGATTAAATCAGGAAGTTAGGCAGGGTTTTGTAACTTTATTACAAAAGCTAGCGTAAAAGCAAACTCTGTTGCCTAAAAATCATCATATCCTCAGGTTATGGTGATTTTCTGCAATAGGGGGCAATACCGGAAACATTGCCAGCGTTCTAAATAGACCAACACCAGAGTACACAGAATAAACAAGGGAAACTACTAAAGGAGGCAAAAATGAAACGACTGTTGTTCGTTGGCGTTCTCGCCGTATTGTTGTTCGGATCCTGCCAGCAGGAAAACGGGCAGCTTATGGGCGTGCAGAATCGCCCTGCATGGTACCCGTTCGATCCGTACGGTATGTTGTACTGTCCGATGGGTAGCTACAACATGGGCCCGAGTGATGAGGATATTCCGTATGCTCACACGACAAAGTCCAAAACGGTGTCAGTTCAGGCGTTTTACATGGACCAGACGGAGATCTCGAACAACGAGTACCGCCAGTTCGTGTATTATGTTCGTGACTCTCTGGCGCGTCGTCTTCTGGCGACCAATGGATTTGAAGATGATTACCTGATCCCGCAGGAAGATTGGACGGGTTACGAAGACAACGGTCCGCGCTACGTGGATGATGACTTCGATAAACTCGGCGCTGATTACCAGCCGCTGAACTGGCAGGAAAAGATCCGCTGGGATGCTA
>DASTSF010000035.1:0-4661 GCA_035760825.1 Bacteroidia bacterium | reverse complement strand
TTCATGATCACCGACCCGATGGCCACACCGTTCAGCCGCAGGGCACGCATCATCTGGTCAACGCTTGTTGCAATTGTCGCGTGGGCATTGTCCGTTCAATACCTGCAGCCCACGACCCCGCTCTGGGCGCTGTTCTTCCTTTCACCGCTTGTTCCTTTCTTCGACAGATTCATGCCGGGTAAAAAATTCCGGTGGCAGTAAAATCCTGTTTTTCATTCACGTAAAATCATTCAGTCCATGAAAAAAATAATCTCAACCGTTTCCGCGATGGCGATCGCTTACAGCTCCTTCGGCTTCTGCGGTTTCTATGTCGCGAAGGCCGACACAAAGCTCTTCAACAAAACGTCGCAGGTGATCATCGCACGCAACGGCGATCATTCCACCATCACGATGTCGAGCGATTTCGAAGGCGATGTAAAAGATTTCGCCATGGTCGTTCCCGTTCCCGTTGTGCTCGAGCAGAAAGACATCAAGGTCGTCGACCGTATTCTCTTCGACAAGCTCGATGCGTATTCCGGTCCGCGCCTGGTGGAATATTACGACCAGGATCCCTGTTACGCGCCGCGCTATTATGATTACATGGTTCCTGCCATGGCGCGCTCGAACGCAGGAGCTGCAGAAGATGACATCGTCATGGATTCAGCGGCGAAAAAAGATTACGGCGTAACCGTTGAAGCGAAATACACTGTCGGCGAATACGACATTCTTATTCTTTCCGCGAAAGAATCGGGCGGACTTTACGACTGGCTTTCCGACAACGGCTACAAAGTTCCGGACGGTGCGAAAGAAGTTCTCGACCCGTACATCACGGGCGGCATGAAATTCTTTGTCGCAAAAGTCAACCTCGACAATTACCAGAATAACGGCGCCGTTCCGCTCCGCCCGCTGCAGATCTCGTTCAATTCACCGAAGTTCATGCTGCCCATCCGTCTCGGCATGGCGAACGCCGATGGCCCGCAGGATCTTATCGTTTATGCGTTTTCGAAAACAGGCCGCATCGAAACGACCAATTACCGCACCGTTCCCGTTCCCACAGGACAAAACGTTCCGCTTTTCGTGGCGGATGAGTTCGGTTCATTCTACAAAAACCTGTACAACAAAGCGTGGAAACGCGAGAACCAGAACACCGTTTTCCTCGAATACGCGTGGGATGTAAGTCCGCAGGTGACATCGTACTGCGATCCGTGCACCGGGCCACCGCCCATGCTCGATGATTTCCAGCAGGCCGGTGTCGACTGGGTGGAGAATTACCATTACGGTTACCAGGGAGAAGTTCACTTCACACGACTGCACATCACGTATGCACGCAACACGTTCCCGCAGGACCTTATGTTCGAGGAAACGCCCAACAAGGAAAATTTCCAGGCGCGTTACGTCATCACGCATCCTGCGAGCAGCGATTTCTCATGCGACGCCGGGCAGGACTACCTGAAAGAGCTGAGCAAGCGCCGCTGGAATGAACTGTGGACCTACCAGTGGCTGACCGGGAACGCGGTAACCGATCACTACGATTACCCCGCCGAGTACAACAAATTCCTGAAAAAAGAGAACAAGAAAACCGGCGACTTCATTCCCCCGTTCATTCCCCCGCAGGGAAACAACGGACCGGATGGCGGAATGATGAGCATCGTGCTTTCCTTCCTCACGCTCGCCGCAGTGATGTTCACACTGTCGAGACGACGGCAGCCGGCTGCGGTGGCGTAAAGAAATCCGCGCAAACCCCGCGCGCCTGAACAAAGATCCACAGAGATTCTCTCCGTGGATCTTTGCGTTTAAACCGGTTTCCGGCAGTTTTCCGGAACGGAAGCGACATACGGGTCGCCGGTGCAGATCATGACATAGCCGTTTGCCGTTCGGATGACAGCCGGAATTATTTTTTTCATGCGATTGAATTTTCCTGAATAAAATACCGGCAGAATTTTTTTCCGCACAAGAATTATTTCGAAAAAAGCTGCGGATGAAAGGAACCGCATCCTGCAACCAGTTGCCTAAAATTGGTTCGAAAACAAAAGGAACCGGGCACCGGGTCCTGAAAAAACGCGGTAAAATGCAGGGCTGCGCCGGAAATTTCTGATCTTTCCGTAACGTATGATCACCAACCCCGGGATTGAACGCTCCATTGAGGAAATACGATCGCACATCCGCAGGAAGACCTTCGGGTTCATGCTTTCGTTCGCGCTGTTCTGGCTGATGTACCTGGTCATCCTTGCCGCCACAGCGGCAGGCGTTCTTGTTGCCCTGTACAATTTTCCCCGCCTGCTTATGGCAGGCCTGGGCGGGATGATCATTTTCGGGGCGCTCCTGTTCATCTCGCTGTCTGCGTTCCTTATCGTGGTCCGTTTTCTTTTCGCCCGGCAGAATGAAACGGAGGAAGGGCTCATTGAAATTCCTGCCATCGAAAAGGACCCGTTCATTGCGATGATCAACGAAATATGCGATGAAGTGAAAGCGGTCCGCCCATCGAAGATCCTCCTGTCTCACATGCCCAATGCATCCGTGAGCGGTTACGGGGCGCTGCAGGGCATCTTCCGTCCCAATGAAAAAAAGCTGACGATCGGCTACCCGCTCATCCTGTTCCTCAACCGCAGTGAATTCCGCGCCGTGCTCGCGCATGAATTCGCGCATTTTTCCAAAGACTCGCTTGTCCCGGGCCAGTTCCTCAGTCGCCTGCACAAAGGTGTTTTCACGATGCTCTACAAAAAAGGCAGCATCGATGAATGGATCCGGGACATGGCGCATTCACGGGGCATTCCCGGTCTCGTCGGGCGACTCGCAGCGACGCTGAGCAATTTCATCCGCAAACTATTCGCGCAATCGCTCGAGAACCTGCACCTGCGTTTCATGGCGATCTCGCGCCTGCAGGAATTCAGTGCCGACAAAATCGCAGCCTGCGTGGCCGGCCATAAAGCGATCTGGGGATCGCTGCTGAAAACAGGATTCCTTGTCGAAACCATCGGGCAGCTCGATGGCCAGGTCGTGGAAAATCTCGACACGGAAAACAAGCTGCCGCAGCATTACTGGACGATATTTTCCGGGCTGATCAGTTTCCGGCTGGA
Source organism: Bacteroidia bacterium (assembly GCA_035760825.1). Classification (GTDB taxonomy): domain Bacteria; phylum Bacteroidota; class Bacteroidia; order Palsa-965; family Palsa-965. Next base: position 1,605 of record DASTSF010000035.1, on the reverse strand, counting down.
ACACGAAGGAATAGCTCTTCCGCTGCAGGAAACCACTGCTCCCCGATCTGAACGCGAGAAGAATATCATACGGCGTTTAAAAACCGGTGATGCCTGGCATGCGCATCCTTCGGATGATGACCGGAAAAAAAACGTGGAAGGCATCGGTGCCGAATTGTGGGAAGACACTGCCATGTTCCATTCCCGCACCTCGACCGGGAAAAGACCGAAACGTATTTCCTCAACTACAAATTCAGTCCCGCCATAAAGGAAAGAAAGTCCGTCATCTCGGGCGAAGAAGAGCTCCACCGGAAACTGCTGGACAATATCAAAAACCGGCATGCGCACCGGAGGTACAGGGGCTATTTCGACATGCGCCTTCTTTTCCTTCGTCCCGGTTTCATTCCGCCGGAAACCGGCAATGCTTCGCCGTCGGTTCCCATCGGTACGCAGGAGATGTCGCTCATCGCACGTTATGACGGGATCCACCAGGATATACACGAGCTGAACGGGATCGTCCGAACGCAAAACGAAGGGAACGTGATCTTCGAGTTTGACGGGAAAACCTGCTGGTCGCGCGATGTGGAACGCGTGAAAAAGCTGCTGATGGAAGAGGACAAGGAGTTATTCGAAAAGCTTTCGGAGGCAGACGCGCAACTTTACAGCTGGCATTATTCAACCGGAAATGCGGAAGAAAAAAAGGTGCTCCTCCAGCTCGCCCCGTTTTATTCTCATTGCGAAAAGCTCCGCCAGTTGACCGCCGGGCAGGCACAGGCTTTCAATTATTATGCGAACCTGATGACGACGTACAAGGGCAGCATCAACGATATTCTTGTGCAGGTGAAACAGCAGTTCGAGGTTTATGAGCAGGACCGTGATAAAATTTCAACTGCTCTCGGCGCCTGTGCGGTGGATTCCCTCGACGATGAATCGCGGCAGGCGTACGAACGGCTTTGCCATTCACTGCGCGCAGTGCCGGGCGTCAACACGAAAAAATATTCGCTCGCGCTGTTCAAAGAAATGAAATCCGCAGTGGAAAAAGTGGCGGCAGAATCGCACCGCTCAGCGTGGCTGCTTAATGGTAAAATACTCCGGCTGTTCGATGGGATCAGCGGGCGCATGCGATCGTAACGTGAAACGGTTTTACGGCTTTTTTACCTGCTGCGGCGCAGCTTTCAGGTTTTTCTTCACCGTTGAATCCTGCCGGTAAAATGCCGGGTTGCGTGGCGTGCGTTCTCCAATGCACGACTGGATCAGCAGGCTTATCCCGAGGAAAACGAAAACCGTGTTGAGCATTTTCCGGAAAGCGGACGGAGGTTTCACATTAGGACCGGAAACATGTTCTGCGCGGTAACGTCCGCATATCTTTTTTCCTTCGTGCGCCGAAAAGAACCGCTGTATCTCCGGCAGCGACATGCGCGTGAAATCCTTCACCACCTGGTTGCAGGCAGAACAATGTTTCCCGCTCCCGGCAGGCGTCATTTCCTTCCAGCTTTTTTCACAGGGAAAAAGAAGACCGATCTTTTCTTCGTGCATGAAATGAAAACGTTTCTTACGCATTGAAATTGCTCACACGCTGATCACCGCATCACCCGTCCGGCGGAAATCAGGTTCGGCGAGAAAGGG
>DASTSF010000034.1:0-3265 GCA_035760825.1 Bacteroidia bacterium | reverse complement strand
CTTTATGCCGGCCAGCAGGCGCAGTCCCGCCAGGAAAAAAATGAACGGGAAAAAGAACGATGTCACGCCGAACCAGCCGTGGATGAAAATATGCGAGATCAGCGCGCCGAATTTTCCGAGTATGTTGGATACATCTTCTTTCCCGAACATCAGTTCGGAGAATGGTCCCATCACCTTGTCCTGGTCAGCTTGCCAGGTGAAGAGGTACGAGGTGAATGCAACAGCGAGATACGGCGCCGCGATGAGGAGAAAGAAAAATCCGCTGATGCGGCGCAGCTTTTCGTTCGAGGTGATGCGCGTGTACAGGGCGCGGACAGGATTAACGCTGCCTGTTTTCGGGCGTTCCTTCTGCGGCTTTTTCTCCCGCGCTTTTTTTTCTTTTTCCGGGGAATCCTTTACGCCGCTTTCATCCGCACTGTCCGCGTCCTTCTTGTCCGCATCTTTTTTCGCGGAAGGCTTCAGCTCGTTGCGGAGGCGGTTCGTTTTTTTCTCGGGCTCTTTTTCTGCCATGGATGGCGGCGGTTGTAAATAACAAAAGTAGCCAACGGCAGACCGGCTCATTTTTCATAAAAGAGCGGGTTTTGAACATTCATCTGTTTAAACGGGATCAGTCGTAGAAGCCTTTGAACATGGCTTCCAGCTCCGCATTGCGCACTTTGCCGAAATCGGGCGGGACGCAGAAGTAGCTCTGGTCGATCTTCGCGTCGGTGACGCTCGTGGCGGTGAAGTGAAGCTCAAGGCCGAATTTTTTCAGGCGGTAATCCATCAGCACGCCGTCGACTTTGTAATAGGCATTCGACCAGTTGGGATCTTTGATCGCGATGTCTTTCGTGTACCACACTTCGATCGGGTCGGATCCGTCCTTGAATTTCAGCGTGGCGTTTTTGCATTTATAGCCGGCGATCTCGCGCGTTCCGTTGCCGTAGATCACGTCGTAATCCGGGAAATAATAATTCGTTTTCCGGATCTCGTCCATATCCATCACGCTCTGTTTTTTGTCAACGAATACCACCTGGCTGTAGAATTGTTTTTTGACCGGGTCGGAGATGAATTTCATACGGGCAAAACCGAATCCTGCTTCGAGCTCGGCGGCGGAATAATTGTCCTTGAACTTCACGGTCATCTTATCCGGCACCGTCATGGAAGCGTGTTCTTTGGGGCCCACGGCTTCAGCCTTGAACTCGATAACGCCTTCTTTGATGTCTTTTTTGAAGAAATTGGAACAGGAAGCGAAAAGAGACCACAGAAAGAAGATCGCGGCGGCACCGAAAATTCTGTTTCTCATATTCCAGATGTAGCGAGTGGTCCGGAGGAATTTTAAAAATCGCAGACCAGGTCCGCGATTAGGTCGGGGCAAGGTAGCTATAAATTCTTGAATTTCAAGAGCCGGATTTTTGCGTTTGCCGGGGTAAATGCCGGAATATGACAGACGAAACACCGTATTGCCTCCATTAACCGGTCTCAGTAGCCCAGCGTCTTGAGCATGGATTTGTAGCTCTGTTCTTTGGCAAAAAGGCGCGTGTTGATCTTGCCTTCTTCGTCCATGTCGATGATCACGTGCTTGGGCGCGGGGATGAGGCAATGCTGTATTCCGCCATATCCGCCGAGCGATTCCTGGTAAGCGCCGGTATGGAAAAAGCCGATATAAAGCGGCGGCTTCGTATTCGGCGTCACTTTCGGAAGGTAAACGTTGTTCGCGTGCGCCTCGGTGTTGTAATAATCCATGCTGTCGCAGGTGAGGCCGCCGAGGTTGACGGGCTGGTATTCCTTATCCCAGTGATTGACGGCAAGCAGGATGAAACGCTGGTTGATGCCCCAGGTGTCGGGCAGCGTGGTGATAAAGGAGCTGTCGATCATGTACCAGAGCTCGCGGTCGTTCTGCAGCTTCATGTCCACCACGGAGTAAAGCGCGGCGCCGCTTTCGCTCACCGTGAACGAGCCGAACTCGGTGAAAATATTCGGTTCGGGAATGTCGTTGTTGCCGCAGAAATTCTTGATCTGCGAAATGATCTCCTCGATCATGTACTCGTAATCGTATTCGAATCCGAGCGAGGTCTTGATCGGCATTCCGCCCCCGATATTCAGCGAATCGAGCGTCGGGCAGATCTGCTTGAGCTCGAGGTACACTTTCATGCATTTGGCCAGCTCTGTCCAGTAATAGATCGTATCCTTGATGCCCGTGTTGATGAAAAAGTGAAGCATCTTCAGCTCGAACTTCGGGTTCGACTGGATCTTGTCCTTGTAATACTGGATAATGTCGCTGTGGCGGATGCCGAGGCGGGACGTGTAGAACTGGAAATTCGGCTCTTCTTCCGAAGCGATCCGGATCCCGAGTTTCATTTTGGCCACCTTGCAGTACTTGGTGTAGTAATCGATCTCTGTTTTATTGTCCAGGACAGGTATGACGTTAAAACCTTCGTTCGCTATTTCCGTCACCAGCTGCTGGTAGGTTTTGCGCTTGAACCCATTGCATACAATGTACCGGTCCTTGCTGATCACGCCTTTCTTGTACAGCTCCTTGATGATGTAAAGATCATACGCGGATGAGGTTTCCAGGTGCACATCGTTCTTGAGCACTTCCTCCAGCACAAATGAAAAGTGGGAACTTTTCGTACAGTAACAGTAGGTATAACTACCTTTGTAATCGACTTTTGCCATGGCAACGTGGAAAAGGCGCTTGGCCTTCTGTATTTGCTGGCTGATTTTGGGGAGGTACGTGATCTTGAGCGGAGTTCCATATTTCTTGATGATGTCCATTAGCGGGATATCATTGAAATACAGCTCATTATCTATGACGTTAAATCCTTCCTGGGGAAAATTGAACGTCTGCTCGATCAGGTTCTGGTACGTATTTTCCATTTTGCCTTGTTGCATTGGGTCAAAGTAAGTGAGTTACTTATGGTTCGGGAATGCAAATGTAAGTCACCCGGATGTTAAATCTGTTAACACGATAAATTTATTACAATGGCCTTCAGAAAAGTCAAATTCATTGAGGTGAAATCGGAGATCGGTGCCGGCACCCGTGGTGCAAGCCTGGGTCCGGATGCGATCAAGATCGCGGCGCTCGATTATGGCTCCAATATGTTCCGCCAGATCGAATCGACGGAAATAAAGAACGAAAACCAGCTCCTTTTCGAGTCGCCGGGCAGCATCTATGCGAAGCGGATCAAGGGACTGATAACCTTATATGAGCGTATTTCGGCCGAGATCCAGAAAACAGTGAAAAACAACGGGTTCCCGATCGTCCTCGCTGGAGATCACAGTA
>DASTSF010000033.1:0-3776 GCA_035760825.1 Bacteroidia bacterium | reverse complement strand
CGCCTGTCGGTGCTCACGTGCTTCATGATAGCGTTCGCGTTCCTGCTCGTGTTTTCCGCGATGCAGTTCAAAACCATTCTCAAATCACCGAGCGACGAGGAATTCAATAACGTCTTCGGCCAGTCGCTGTGGGTGATCGTGGGAAGCATCATCGCGTTCCTCATCAGCCAGCTCGTCGACAACAGCGTGTTCTGGTTTTTCCGCAAACGCACGGGCGAAAAAATGATCTGGCTGCGCTCTACCGGCTCTACCGTCATTTCACAGCTGATCGATTCCTTCATCGTGCTGTACATCGGTTTCAAGCTCCCGGGAAAGCTTCCCGCGGATCACGGTTTCTGGGAGATCGGGCTGACGAATTATGTCATCAAATTGCTCATCGCTGTCGCGCTCACACCGGGCATTTATCTTTTCCACTGGTTCATCGTCCGCTACCTGGGAAAGGAAGCGGCGCATGTGCAGGAAGAACAGGTGGTGGAAGAATCCGAGAATCAGAATATCTGACCTGCTTCACATCTCGCGGGCCACAAGTTCCGCAGCTTCCTCGCCCGTAAGACTTCCGAGCGCGACACCCATTCCACCCATGCGCACTGCGCAGAAAATAGCTGCGGATACTTTTTTCACCACCGGCGATTTCGTTTTTCCTACGCCCATGGTTCCGGCCCATCGCTGTTCGACGGAATAGTTAACGCCCGGCAGGATCATCGTGCGCAGCAGCTCATCGAGTTTTTGCTGGATGCCGGCCGTCAGCGAATGCTCCGTTGTCGTTTCGCCTTTAAAGTCGAGATTTCTGCCTCCGCCGAAAAGCACGCGCTCGCCGATGTTGCGGAAATAATAATAGCCTTTGTCGTAATGGAACGTGCCGCGGAACTTCAGGTTTTCGATGGGCGAGGTCACGAGCACCTGGGCGCGTGCGGGCTGCACGTCTTCCGCAGGAAGGAATTGTTTCGCAAACCCGTTCGTGCAGATGAGCAATTTTTTCGCAGTGAATGAGTAGCCGTTGCCGCAGCGGATAGAAATGCGGTTTCCTTCTTCGTGAATGTCTTCGATGAAAAGTCCGTTGAGGACGCGGATGCCGGCGTTCCTCGCTTTCGTGAGCATCGCTTCCAGCGCCATCCCGGTGTTGATCTGGCCTTCGGCGGAATTCAGGATCATGTGCTTCACGCCGGAAAAACCGAATGCGGGGATTTTTTCATCGGCGATGGAATACGTTTGCGCCCGCCCGGTGATATCTTTCAGCCGCGCATTAAAGCCGCTTATCTTTTCCGCGCACTCTTCGTAATTTTTTTCATCATCGAAAACTTCATAGCCGCCCCATTCATGGAAATCGATCGCCGCATCACCGAGATTTTCCCGCAGGCGCTTCAGCCCGAGAAAACGTTTTTCCACCAGTGAAAAAACAGCGTCTTCGCTTCTGTCCTTAAGGTCATCCGCCAGTTCCGAAACGCTTCCGAAGCACGCAAACCCGGCATTTTTCGATGTCGCCCCGCTCGGTAATGCGCCCTGCTCTGCAACGAGAATGTTCAGCCGGGGAAGCTTTTTTTTGAGATGCAGCGCTGCGTTCAGTCCCACGATGCCACTGCCCGCGATAACGACGTCGATGCCCGTGAAGTAGGTTTCTTTTTCCCAGAAACTGAGCTGAGTCTGCATGGTAATCGATTAATTTTAGGTGATAAATGTAGTCATGGAACCTGTACCCCGGATTTTCAGGCGCAGATTTTCGCTGTTGGTGCTGCTGGTGTTTTCCACTGTTCAGGCGACGGCATCAACGCTGACTTTTTCCATCACCTTCAAAATAACAGAATACAACCCGCCTGGAAAAAGGAATTTTCCGCTGGACAATTGCATATTCAGCATACGGAAGAACGATCTTGCGGATTCTTCTTTTACCTGCCCGGATTCATTGGAAAAATTCATCCTGCCATTCGGCAATGATTATGTCATTTCCATTGGGAAATCCGGTTACGTCACGAAGCGCTTCGGGGTATCAACAAAGAATATTCCGGAAAAAAGAGAAAAGGAACCGTTCAATGAAATGCTGGTGGAGACAAGTCTTTTCCGTCTGATTCCCGGGAGTGATTATTCCTGCCTCGATAACCCGGTTGCGAAAATTTACTTCAACGCTGCGCCTGACGTTGATGATTTCGATTACGACAGGGCTTATACGGATTCAGTCTCGCGTTGCATTCAACGGCTTATGACAGGACAGGCAGAAGCGGAAAAGGATACTTCGCAAGGGACGTTGCGGAAAAAAGATAACGGTTATTCGCTTGCCGTTTACCGCGGGGATTCAGCAGTTAAAGCGGAAAACTGGGCTGCTGCGAAGATGTTTTACCAGCAGGCGCATGAAATCAAGCCCGGTGAAATTTACCCGGTGGACCAGCTTGCCGCCTGCGATCTGCACATCAAACGCGAAGCGATGAAACAGGATTACGAATACGATATTGCTGCCGGCGATTCCTGTTTCCTGGAAAAAAAATGGAACGATGCGCAGAAATTTTACCTCGGCGCATCGGGGCTTATGCCCGGCGAGACTTACCCGGCAAAGCTCATTTCTTTTTGCAGGACTGAAACCAGCCTGGTGAACAAAAGCGATACAGCTCTTTCCGCAAACGAATACAGCTTTTTCATCCGCATTGCCGATGAAGATCTCAGTTTCGGGCGGACGAAAGAAGCGGCCCGGCGTTACCGGATGGCGCTTGCGGCAAAGCCCGGCGATCTCTACGCGAAAAACCAGCTCGCGAAGATCAGCGGGGAAACGAAGAGAGAGAACTGAAACAGAAATGAGACAGCGGAAGTTCAGCGCCGTTTTCGGTAACGTGATCGACGTCCTTCTCGCCGTTTCGGTTTGGGTATTTTCCGAATCGCTGGGCGAACGTGCGCTCGGGTTCCATCCCGAAAAATACCGCGATGAGCTTTTCGCGGCGCTCTGTATGGCACAGCTGATCTTCGGCCCGCTGCTGCTCATTTATTTTATCGGCCAATGGAAAGAAGATGGCAGCGGAGAGCCGGAGTTTATCCGCGAGCTGAACAGGAATGCATTTCTTCCGGTTCATTCCGGTATCAGCATTTTCGCAAACATCGTCGGGCCGCTCTGCGGTTTTGTGCTCCCGGTCGTTTTCATGGTCGTTTACCGTAACCGCTCGGCGGTGGGCACGGAAATGCTCATGGCCATGCTTCCGGCGCTGGCGGGAATGTTCTGCGTTACCTGGGCGGCCACGTCCGGTGCAGCGCGGCGCGTACACATTGCGCTCACAAGCTCGGCCGGTCGCATAATGCTCGCAGTGGCCGGCTGGCTTTACGTCGAAATATTGCTGGTCATCATGCTGCTTATCCTGAAAGCACCCGCGGATATTGAGGACCGCGGCGGCGGCCAGGGCTGGCTGCTGCTGATGGCGATAGGGCTGGGCTATGCGCCGGCACGGCTGGCCCTGTTCTATGCAACGGGAAAAAGGAACCTCGATTTCAACCTCGCTGTTGCCTCCATTCTTTTCGTCACCTGGAAACTGCTTTTCTGAGCTTTGGGCCGGAGCCGGGGAGCGGGCAGACTATTGCTGTTCACGCATGGCACAGAAAATGCTTATCTTTTTATGTTTCCCTAACCTGTCTTTGCGAGGGAAATAAGGAATTTTGAACGATATTTGATGCTTCAGAAAGCACCACTTTCCTGTATTATGAAGGGTTTCGCCCGTATCGGCGCATTAGCTCGTATTTTCTTCCTTCTGTTGCTGGTCCTGTCGCCGGCCGTTTCGGTTTTTGCCCAGGCTCCGCCTCCCGCA
>DASTSF010000032.1:0-4558 GCA_035760825.1 Bacteroidia bacterium | reverse complement strand
GCGTAGACGGTCTTCGTCCCGGGACGGTGTATTTTGTCGATCTCTATGATACGCGAGGCCATAGTTGCCTTGGGTCTATTTCACTAAAAACCAATATTTTAGGGAAATTGTGGATTCCCATGCCCGACCGCCCGGACATTGCCTACCGCGTCGTACATGAGATCCGGGATTTTTAGCCGTTTTTCATTGGCGGTCTTTCCCGATTTCCTTACATTTGCACCCCTTAGAAAAACAGGAAAAAGTGGCTGAGCACGTCAAAATATTCTCCGGATCTGTTTCGCATTACATTGCGGACAAGATCGCTGCCGCATACGGCGAGAACCTGGGCCAGGTGACGCTGCATAAATTCAGCGACGGCGAGTTCCAGACTTCCCTTGAAGAAACCGTTCGCGGTGCCACCGTGTTTTTCGTCCAGTCGACCTTTCCTCCCACCGATAATCTTTTCGAGCTGCTGCTGATGGTGGATGCCGCCAAACGCGCTTCCGCGAAAGAGATCATCGCCGTCATTCCCTATTTCGGGTTTGCGCGCCAGGACCGGAAGGACCAGCCACGCGTGGCCATCGGGGCCAAGCTCGTGGCGGATATGCTGGCCACGGCCGGCGTCAACCGCGTGATGACGATGGACCTTCACGCCGACCAGATCCAGGGATTTTTCAACGTGCCGGTCGATCACCTTTTCGCGTCCACCATTTTCATTCCGTACATCGAAAAGCTGAAGCTGAAGAACCTCACGATGGCCGCTCCCGACATGGGCGGATCCAAGCGCGCGAATGCGTATGCGAAGCATCTCAAGTGCGACATCGTGATCTGCTACAAGCAGCGTTCGAAAGCCAACGTGGTGGATCACATCACCGCGATCGGCGACATCGAAGGAAAAGACATCGTTCTTCTCGACGACATCGTGGATACGGGCGGAACGCTTTGCAAAGCCGCGGATATGATGATGGAACGCGGGGCAACGAGCGTCCGTGCCTTCATCACCCATCCCGTTCTTTCCGGGAAAGCGTACGAGAACATCGAGAAGTCGCAGATCACCGAGCTTATCGTAACCGACACCATTCCGCTGAAACGTGAATCGCCGAAGATCAAAGTGCTTTCGGTGGCGGAAATGTTCGCCGACGTTTTCCACCGCGTCGTGAACTACGAGTCGATCAGCTCGCATTTCATCATGTAATTTTTTTCATCCATCAATAAAAACCAAAAACAAGTACCATGAAATCAGTAGCTATGAGCGGTTCGCCCCGTGCGAACGTAGGGAAAAAAGATGCCAAGGAGCTGCGCAGGAACGGAATGGTGCCTTGTGTGCTTTACGGCGGACCCGAACAGGTCGCTTTCTCTGTTGAACTGAGCGCTTTCAAAACGCTCGTTTACACGCCGGAAGTAAACACCATCGATCTCGAGATCGGCGGAAAAGCACACAAAGCCATCCTGAAAGAGCTGCAGCTGCATCCCGTTACTGACCGCATCATCCACGCCGATTTTATCGAGATCGTTCCCGGTAAAAACGTGACGGTGGAACTGCCGGTCAAGTTCGAAGGCACAGCACCCGGTGTACGCGCCGGCGGAAAGCTCATCCGCAAAATGCGCAAGCTGAAGGTGAATGCCGACGTCAGCAAAATGCCGGAAAGCATCGTGCTGAATGTCGACAAGCTCGAGATCGGCGACGCAATCCGGGTCGGCGATGTTGAAGTCGACGGACTGGAATTCCTCGATGATGAAAACGTAACGATCGTTACCGTCCGCGTAACGCGCAACGTTGTAGAGGAAGAGAAGCCCGCAGCAGCCACGGCAGCAGCACCCGCAGCAGCGGCAGCTCCGGCGGCAGCAGCGAAACCGGCCGCAGACGCGAAGAAAAAGTAATTTCCTTTTTCAGCACAGAACGAAAACCGCGGAGAATAATTTCCGCGGTTTTTCTATTTTTCCGCAGCAGATCGCATCACCAGCTTTTTAAAAGCGCTTATGAAATACCTCATCGCAGGACTCGGCAACATCGGGGACGAATACGACGGAACGCGCCACAACATCGGCTTCGCCGTCATCGACCGCCTCGCGAAAGATGCGGGGATCTCTTTCCGTCACGACCGTCACGCGTTCGCAGCGGAATACAAATTCAAAGGACGCATTTTCATTCTCATCAAGCCGACGACGTACATGAACCTGAGCGGGAAAGCCGTGCAGTACTGGCTGCAGGCGGAAAAGATCCCGGTTGAGAATTTACTCGTCATCACCGACGACATCGCTCTGCCCTTCGGAACGATCCGCATCAAAGCGAAAGGCAGCGACGGCGGACACAACGGCTTAAAAAGCATACAGGAAACATTGGGAAGAACAGATTATGCGCGGCTGCGTTTCGGCGTCGGCAATGATTTTCCGAAGGGAAGACAGGTGGAATATGTCCTCGGGAAATGGTCGGCAGAACAGGAAGCCGCATTGAGCGAACGCCTGGAAAAATGCGGGGAAGCGATACGCGCTTTCGGCACGATCGGCATCGGGCTGACGATGACGAATTTCAACGGGAAATAATTTTTTTCGCTTTCAGAGAACGGCGTTGCGCAAAAAGCGCACGCTAAACAACTCCCTATTTTTTCTTCGCCGCCTGCGACTGGTATTCCTTCGGCGTTTTTCCCGTCACTTTGCGGAACACACGGTTGAAATGCGAAACGTTCCCGAAGCCGCACGAATACGCGATCTCCGCGACGAGCTTGTCGTCCGACGTTTTCAATTTCCGGCAGGCATGCTCCACGCGCACTTCGTTGAGGAATGTGACGTACGTTTTACGCGTGTGCTTTTTGAAAAAACGGCAGAACGCTTCGGGCGTCATGTGCACCACTTCCGCCGCATCGCCCACACTCACTTCCTTGTCGAAATTCTTGAGCGTGAAATCGTAGATCGAATGCATGCGGGTTCCTTCTTTTTCCGTCAGCTCGTGGCCTACAGGACCGTCGGAAAGCGGGATGTGCTTGCTGTGGTGCAGCACCTGGTCCATGAGCTGCAGGAACGCCGTGAGGCGCGGAAGCCCGCTCTGCACGCGTATGCGCAGGAACGCTTCAGTCATGGCGACATAATCTTCCGGCTCGATGCGGAAGCCGCGGATGGAACGCGCGGCGAATTTTTTCAGCGTCTCGAGCTCCGGCAGTGAAAGCAGGCCGTTGCGCGCGTCGGAAATGTCGAAGTAAACAGATATTGATTGCGCTTTCAGCCAGTTCTTGTTCTGGAAATAAACCGGGTCGCAGCGGAACACGTGCGGCAGGTTCGGACCAAACCAGTAAATGTCGCCGGAGCCGAATTGTCCCGTGAAATTTCCCACGAGCAGCGTTCCTTCGCCTTTGAGGATCCACGTAAGCTGGATCTCCTGGTGCTGGTGGAGGAAGTTGTAGAAATGCGGTTCTATTTCCTCTTCAACGATGACGGAATTTTCGCCGGGAACGGGAATCTTGAACGGTAGCGATTTCATTATCGGTAAACCTTCCTGTAAAGTTGGTTATATATTAATCGCGAAGAAACAGTTCGATATTGTTTCAGATCAAAATTAGCAAATTCTCAGCTAAAATCGGTTTAGGGTTTATCAAGGATGAAATATAGCTTTGTACCGCTGCGAATTCCAAAAATGGGTTTTGGGGATTTTGCAGAGAGCTGAAGCGGGTTTGCAAATACGCTTCCGTTCAACACACCAAAGACAAAGGCCGGAAGGGGAAACCGGCCTTTGTTGTTTTTTGCACGGCGGGGTTTTCTTTTCATAAACATTCCGCGAAATAAAAAACTCCGGAACATTCACCCGGGCGAAGTGCTGCCGGGTAATTCCGGCACGGAGAAGAAAAAACATACCCGGCAAACGCGTTGAAACCGGTCCTGCGGTGCTGTTTTCATTTACCGCTGAAACCGAAAACCCGAAACGTTCATTTCTTCTTCCCCACGAACAACCAGTCCCACGGGTACGGTCCTTTTTCATTGCGGGAAATATTGTCGAGCTCTGTATCCCAGGAATATTCGATCTTGTAACGCTCAACGAGTCCGAAACCGTGTTTCTGCAGCTGCGCTTCCATTTCCTCGCCGAGGTAATGTTTCGTCGGAACGCCGCCCACAAGCAGCACGCCGTCCGCGAGTGAAACAATGTCTTTCTTCATCTGCTTTTCCACGTAGCTGCGCGCGCGTGTGTGCGACTCTCCGTGTTTTCTCCGCAGCTCTGCGATCTTGCGGTAAACGAGCAGCATGGATTCCAGCGCGGGCGTGACGATGATCGCATGACCGCCTTTCTTCACGGGCGCGAGCATGTTTTTCAGCATTTTTTCGAGAAGCGCCGCATCGCGGGAAAGTAAAAAATTCGCTGCTACGGCCACGTCGCATTTAAGCCGCAACGGTTTCGTCATGTCGTGCACCACCAGGCGGATATTCGGGAACTTTTTCAGGTGTTTTTTCGCGATGTCGATGCATTTTGCAGAAAAATCGATGCCGGTGACCGTTTTCCCCAATGAAGAAAGCGTGGGAAGAAATCCTCCGACACCGCAGCCGAAATCGGCGACGTGATCTTTTTCCGTGATGTATTTCATCAGCGTCTTGC
>DASTSF010000031.1:0-2218 GCA_035760825.1 Bacteroidia bacterium | reverse complement strand
GGGATAATTCACCGGTTTTCCATTGAGCGGGAAAAGGTCTTCCGCCGGAAAATTGAACACGAGCACATCATTGCGCTTCACCGAGGAATAACCGGGAAGGCGCATGTACGGGAACGAAAACCATTCGAGGTACGATTTCATTCCGCCGATCGTCTGGTGCGTGAAGGGGATGGTGAGCGGCGTCATGGGCAGGCGCGGTCCGTACGCGAGCTTGTTCACGACGATATAATCGCCGGTTTCCAGCGTGGCGTCCATGGAATCACTGGGAATGGCGAAAGGCTCGAAAACGAACGTCTTTAAAATGAGAACGCCGGCAAATGCAAACACGAGGGCTTCCACCCATTCGCGGATATGCGATTTTTTCTTCGGAGGTTTTGCTTCCTGCTTTTTTTCCGCGACCGGCTCGTTCTTCTTTTCACCGGAATCGTAGTCGGCGGAAGGATCGTCCACGGATGGAACAAGTTCGGAGGAATCCGCAGAAGTCTTTTTCTGTGAATGCTCTTCGTCCTGTTCCCGGAGATCTTTTTCTTCCATGGCTTGTTTTCCTGGCGGGGACGCGAAGAACGAAGTGATTATTTCTTCTTCACGACAGCTTTTTTCGCTTTTGCGTCATTTCCCGGACGTTTTTTCTTTCCGAAAAACTGGCTGTAACCGACGATAAGGCCGATGCCGATAATGACGTACCAAAGGTACGACTTTGAAAGTCCTTCAGGAGAAACAAATGCCATCATGCGCTCCGGGCGCAGACCGCTGTACGTGCCTTTGGACATCCACACGAACACAGGTTTCCCGACGATATGATCATCCGGAACAAAACCCCAGAAACGGGAATCGAGCGAATTGTCGCGGTTGTCACCCATCATCCAGTAATAATCCTGTTTGAACGTGTACGTGTCCGTTTTTTGTCCGTTGACGTAATAGCTTCCGTCTTTGTATTCGAGCGTGTTCCCTTCGTACACTTTAATGATGCGTTCATACGGGGCGATGGATTCCGGTGCAAGCTTCACCGTCATTCCTTTTTTCGGGATCGTCAGCGGACCGAAATTGTCGCGGTTCCATTTGTAATGGGCCGTATCGTGCGGGAAAACATCCGTGTCGATAAATCCTTTCGGCAGGAGCGACGTGCGCGACTTACCGACGATCTGGTTGAAGACCTCCATCTTCGCGCTGTTGACAGGAACAGAGAACTGGTACGTGCTGTCCGCACGCGATGATCCGAAATCATCCGTTATTCCCGCCTGCCCGAGCTGGTCGTGAACCTGCGCATAACGTTCTTCAATCATCCTCCAGCTTCCATCCTGTTCCTGTTCGAGGATCGGGATCGGCGTATTGAAATCCTGCGCCCACTGCATTCCTTTCGCTACGAAAGCCAACCCGTTGTTCACATACAGGTGCTTGTCTTTGATCTCGATCACATCGCCGGGAACAGCAACACAACGCTTGACATAGTTGTCTTCCTTGTCAACCGGGTTGACATTGATCTCATCCCCGACGATCTGTTTCCGTATATCGTCGGTCGATCTTCCGGTCCGTTCCGCCTCGCGCCTTAAATGACCGTAATAGCTTTCATTACGGTTACCGGTCCACACGGTATCGCCTTCCGGGAAATTAAACACAACAATGTCGTTGCGCTGCACGTGACCCAGTGCGGGCAAACGCATTTCCGGCAATTCGATCCAGTCGAGGTACGACGGCATCGTTTCCGAAAACGGCATCGTGTTGTGCGTGAACGGGAATGTCAGCGGAATGGCGGGCACTTTCGCGCCGTAGCTCATCTTGCTCACGAAAAGATAATCGCCGGTAAGCAGCGTGCTTTCCATGGAAGACGAAGGAATGACGAAAGCCTCGAAGAAGAACGTGCGAATAAGCGTCGCCGCGACAACCGCAAAAATGGCGGCCTCTCCCCATTCCTTCAGTATCGGTTTTTTATCCGGCGCCGGGGGAACGCCAGTGAATTTCACTTCTTTCGAAAAGCCGAGATAAGGAAGCCAGATGAAATAGCCGAGAACTGCAATGACGTGATCTGTGAATTTCCGTTTGCCGAAGCAATTCGAAAGCAGGACGATCATCACGGCCAGCATGTAAAATCCAACCGTGGGAATGATCACCAGCAGCACCCACCACCACGGCCGTTTTATGATCCGCAGCCAGATAACAAAATTGTAAACAGGAACGAGCGCTTTCCATCCTTTCTCTCCTGCTTTTTCAAATGCTTTGT
>DASTSF010000030.1:0-7640 GCA_035760825.1 Bacteroidia bacterium | reverse complement strand
AGACGGAAGTGGTGATGGCGGACGGTTGTGTGATGGAAACGGATGCTGTTGCCGTACATCCATTGGCGTCGGTGATCGTGCAGGTGTAATTTCCCTGCGAAAGGGAAGCGGCTGTCGCTGCACTTCCGCCGGAGGGTGTCCATGCGTACGAGTAAGAAGGCGTTCCTCCTCCCGCAGCGATTGTTGCAGATCCGTTGTTCCCGCTGTTGCAGGAAACGTTCGTGGTTGAAGTGACGGAAGATGTGAGCGCCGCTGGTTCCGTGATCGACAGTGAGGCGGTTGTGCTGCATCCGTTCGCATCGGTGATGGTGCAGGTGTAATTTCCCTGCGGGAGTGAAGTGGCTGCCGCTGCATTTCCACCGGAAGGCGACCATGAATACGAATAGGACGGTGTTCCCCCGTTCGCGGAGACTGTTGCTGCCCCGTCATTCCCGCTGTTGCAGGAAACATTTGTAGTTGCCGTGACGGAAGAAGAAAGTGCGGCCGGTTCGGTAATGGAAACGGAGGATGTTACGGTGCATCCGTTCGCATCGGTGATCGTGCAGGTGTAATTTCCCTGCGGAAGAGAAGATGCGGTGTCGCTGCTGCCGCCGGAAGGAAGCCATGCATACGTATAGGAAGGCGTTCCCCCGTTCACGGAAACACTTGCGGCCCCGTTGTTCCCGCCGTTGCAGGAAACATTGTTCTGCGCATTCGTTACGGTGAGCGCTGCCGGTTCTGTAATGCTTACCGATGTCGTAACAGAACATCCGTTTGCATCGGTGATCGTGCACGTATAGCTTCCCTGTGCAAGCGAAGGTGCTGTAGCCGAATTTCCTCCCGAAGGCATCCACGAATAATTGTAGGATGGCGCTCCGCCGCTTACCGCTACGGTTGCTGTTCCGTCGCTGCCGCCATTGCACGAAACATTTGCCTGTGAAGAAAGCGAAGAAGCGAGCGTCGACGGCTGCGTGATCGAAACGGAAGAAGTGGTCGTGCACCCGTTCGCATCGGTGACCGTGCAGGTGTAATTCCCGACGGGCAGTGAAGAGGCTGTTGCCGTATTTCCGCCGGACGGTGTCCACGCATACGAATAGGAGGAAGTTCCCCCGCTCGCGGAAACTGTTGCGGAACCGTCCCCGTTGCCGTTGCAGGTGACGTTGGTTACCGCTGTGACGGAAGAGGTGAGCGCGGAAGGTTGCGTGATCGTGAATGATTGTGTGATCGTGCAGCTATGCGCATCCGTGATGGTGCACGTGTAACTGCCGGCGGCGAGGTTCGTCTCCGTCGCATTCGTTCCGCCGGAGCTCCATGAATACGTATACGGCCCGGTTCCGCCGCCCGGTGAAACGGTAGCGGAACCATCGTTCGCGTTGGCGCACGTGTTGTTGGTCTGCGAAAAAGCAACGGAAAGCGCCACGGGCTCCGTGATGACAACCGAAGCGCTGGTCGTGCAGCCATTCGCATCGGTGATGTTGCAGGTGTAGTTGTTCGGAGAAAGTCCGGACGCGCCCGCTGCATTTCCACCGGACGGCGTCCATGCATAGGAATACGCGGAAGTTCCACCGGTCACTGAGACGGAAGCTTGCCCGTCATTGCTGCCATTGCAGGTTACGTCTGAAGACGAGATAATGCTTGCGCTGAGCGCAGCGGGTTCGGTGATCGTTACCGTTTGCGTCGATGAACAATTGCTCATGTCCGAAACGGTGCAGGTGTATGTTCCTGCGCCGAGGCCGGATGCAGAAGCATTCGTTCCGCCTGATGGCGTCCAGTTGTATGTGTAACCGGGATTTCCCCCGCTTGCGGAAACGGCCGCGGTCCCGTTGCTGTCGCCGTTGCACAGCTCATCGGTGGAAGAAGTGAGCGTGACTGAAGGTGATGGAATGATGGTCACGGAAATATTCTGTGTGCTCGTGCCGCACGCATTTGTAACCGTCAGCGTATAAGTTCCTCCTGACGAAATGTGTGCATTGGTGATCGCGGGATTTTGTTGACCGGAACTGAAGCTGTTCGGTCCGCTCCAGGAATATGTATAAGCGGGAGAACCGCCGGTGGAAGACGACAAATGGAGTGTCGCGCCTTCGCATACCGGAGAATTTGTACTCAGCGATGAAATGGAAACCGGCGCGCAGGGTGAAAAGACAACACCGCGATAAACGGTTCCGGCCGGTGCCGTGGAAAGTACGAGCGCCGAGCTGCCCGAAGATGCACCCACATCCGTAATGCTGATCAGCCGGTTGGACGTTGTTTCCGTTGTTGTTGCGTAGATCACAGGATTCGCACCGCTGAAATCGACGGTGAGTCCGCGTGCGCCGAACGTTCCCGCTCCGCATTGCAGCGTGTACTGGAAAATCCAGGCGGATCCGTTCCAGGTGTATTTTTCAATTCCGCCTGCCTGTGCTGCCGTAGAAGAGAACGTACGGTCATCGGCGATGTACAATGTTGTGTTGCCGGGATCGACAGCAAAACCGTAAGGACTTCCCCCGGCAATGGAAACGGCGATCGAAGCGATGACGGGGCCGGCCGTAGGTGCGCCGGGCAACGTATAGACCGAAGGCGTGCCGGAGCCTGTGGAGAACATGAGGTTGCCATTGCAGAGGTGCGCGACCCGTTCGTTGTTGACTGTCGTGCTGACGGCGGCCGGTGTTCCGGTTGCATAATAACACAACCCGGAGTTGGCCCCGCTCGCCCAGTAATTATTGTTTCCGTCGCCGGTCGCGCTGCGTATGTTGTTCCCGCTGAAGAACGACGGGCTGGATGCGACAAATGAATAGGTGCCAAAACCATCCACCTGGCCGATCGCGCGCGGGACGGTGGCAGAGGACGAGCTGGCGATCGGGGAGGGGAAAGGGTAAGCCGTGTTGTAACCGGGAATAAGGATCAGCTTTCCGTCGGAAGATAACGTGATCTGACCTTCGGATGTTGCGGTTCCGCTGTTGAGCAATGCACCGGCCCCGTTATCGGGGATAGTGACAGAGATGCCGTTGCCTCCCGCCGGCGTGAATTCTTTCAGGAAAAGACTGTTGCCGGCATTGCTCAGCGCTTCGGTACCGTCGCCCACCTGCAGCACGACCACGTTCCCCGTCGTGAACTGCGCGTGCAGCGGGAATGAAAATGCAGCTGCAAACAGTGAAGCAAAAAGAAAGATTTTTTTTGTTGCCATTTGTTACGGATTCTTTCGAAAAGAGATTACGCGGTGCGAAAAAGCTGAAGCAAAAAGGATCGACGCGGCAAAACTAAATCCCGGCTTTTCCTCAAAGCGGTGTTTATTGTTATACTTCTGTTAATGGGAAATCGCTTTTGTTTACAAATCGAAAAGTTGTGCGCGGAATATTCTGATGCTGGGCACGTTGAAAAAAAAGAAAGAAAAAAGCGAACCGGGAAATAAGAATATTTTAATGAATGGACTGCCGGATGTGTATTAGTATATAAAGACAGTTAAATGAAATTCGTTCTAAGAATTAATTAACTATCACATATATCACGGTGGAGAATTAGTTAACGTTGCGCAGCTACGTTTGCACAATGCAAAAAATGAAGTGCAGCGTATTTATTCTCCTCCTGCTGTTTCTCGGCGGGTGTACGAAAGACAGGATCTTCCCTGTTCCGGAAACACCACTCACGCAACAAGACACGTTATCGGTGATCACGGGAACATCCGGGCAGCACATGATCCTTCACCCGGGCGATCTGCTCATCAATGAATTCGTAGCGACCGGCAGCACATACCCGAATGAGCTGGGTTCTCCGTCCGACTGGGTCGAGCTTTACAATTCGAGAACGGATACGGTGATCATGTACAGCGGGTACTGGTACACGACAGACACGCTCGGGGAGCCGGGCAAATACCCGTTTCCCGTAACGATAAAAATTCCGCCGCATTCTTACTACGTGTACCAATGCGACGGCAATGATTCTTACGTCACGCAGGTGCACACGAATTTCAAGCTCAGTGCCTCCGGCGAGCAGATCGGTCTTTACTATTCTTCCGACGGGAATTCGTTCAGGGCTATCGACAGCTACACCTTCAGCGCGCAGACTGCAGGACTTTCCACGGGCCGCATCCCCGACGGCAGCACAACGTGGAACACGCTGGCGCCCACTCCCGGAACGTCCAATCACCAGTGAAAACGCAACGTATGAAAAATCATTTACTGCTGACCGCACTCGTGATCACCTGCTGCAGCGCGTCGCATCACGCTTCGAAAAAGCTCAAACCCACAACGTCGTACAAGCTGAAAATGACGGAACCTTCCGACGTGTGCATTTCCGGCGACGGAAAATCATTGTACATCGCGAGCGGGGACCGTTACATCTATGAAGTTGATTTTACCGGGAAGATCATCCGCAAAGGAGCGTATGAAGGATTCGACTACGAAGCTGTTTATGCAGATGAAAATTATGTGTATGCAAATGATGAAAGCCTTCGCAGGATCGACGTGTACGATCCGAAAACGCTGAACGTGGTGAAGTCGTATGATCTCGATTACAACGGACCGATCAACAAAGGATTCGAAGCGCTGACGTGGAACGGAACGAAGAATTGTTTTGTCCTTGTCAGTGAAAAAAATCCCTGCGTGCTGTACGAGTACGACAAGGATTTCCGGAAGATCGACGAGATCAATGTGCCGCAGTTCCGGGAAATTTCTTCCGCCACTTATTACAACGGGAATCTCTGGCTGCAAAGCGACGAAGAGGAAACGCTGTACAAGCTGAACCCGCAGGATTACTCGGTCACCGACCAGTGGCGCGTGCCGGTTGTCAACCCGGAAGGAATTGCGTTTGACCGGGAGGGAAATCTTTTCATGTCGAGTGACGACATGGGCAAGCTCTTTTATTTCAGCAAACCACAGCTATGAAAATAAATATCGTCACGCGCCTGTTTGTTTTCCTGCTGCTGATGAAAGCTGCGGCAGTGAATGCGCAGTTCGGCATTGTAAAAGGGAACAGCTTCATCGAGTTTTCAGGAGCGATCGTCACCGATTATAATTACCGGTTTTACCCGGCTGCAAAAACCGATCATCACAAGAACGGTTTCACGCCGGATGTCATGGAGTTCCAGTTGAAAGGTGTGTACGCGAAAAATTTCAGGTACTGCCTCGACGTCAATTTCGCGAACCTCATCCCGGCCGATACGACGCGCCTCGATTATTACGTCGACCCGGCGCTGATCCGCGAAGCGTACGTTTCGTATTCGGGCCTCCGGCGATTCGCCGACATAAAAGTGGGCTATATGAAACTGCCTTTCTCGCGTTCCTCGATCACGGAATTTGCCGAATCGCCGTTCCTGCAGCGCGGAGAAATTGCGCGGGGCGATGTTTTCAGCCGCCGCGATATCGGCATACAGCTCGACCGCGAGCTGATGAACCGGAGACTTTTCATTCGCGCCGGTGCGTACACCGGGCTCGGTGAAGGAAGCATGGGCGGCGACAATGACGCCAGCGGCAAATTGCTTTATGTCGGCAGGATCGATTATTCCTGGCCGGGGCGTTACCGTTTTTCCGAATATGACCTGAGCGTTACGCCTCTTCCTGTTTTTTCCGTTGGCGTGAACGGCATGTATGAAGAGAAAGAATCGGATGCGGGCGTTGATTATGGCATCCAGACGATCAATGGAAAAAAATCCGGATATGGTTTCAACGCCGACGCGAAATTCATGGGATTCACAGCGCATTTCGAAGCGCTCCAGTTCCGGATGGTCCCGAACGATACGCTGCGCCTTCTCGGCAAGCCGACGGATTATTTTCTCGCCGGGGGAATTATCGCCAGCGTGAATTACTACTGCAAATGCCTGCATTCCGTTTTTGCCGTGCGCTACGACGAACTGAATCCGGATGATCTGACGCTGCACGATACGGAACGTACGATCTCGTTCGCATACAATTACCTCATCAGCCAGGAGAATGCCTGTGTGAAGATCCAGTACTGGTACCATCTCGATAATGATCTCACGCACGAACCGTGGACGCCCAACCAGCTGCGCGTCGGATTCCAGCTGCTCTTCTGAAAAATAAAATTCAAAACCACCAGGATGAAAAGAACAGTAACCCGCTTTTTTCTCGCTTCACTTCTGGCCGGCGCTTCGCTGGTCTCAAAAGCCCAGGCTGTTATTTACCATGAAACGTTCGATGCGGACTCTTCGGCGCTTCCCGCAGGATGGAGCTCATCCGGTGCATGGCACCCGGAAACCTCGAACACTTCAAACGGTTATCCCGGCGCCAGCGGGAACGTCAACATAACCATACGCAACGACAGCGCAACGGGAACGTATGACCTGGTGTCGAAAAGCGTTTCCACGACGGGATTCAGTTCCGTCTATGTCAGCTGGGGCGCGCGGCTGACGACGAATTTTCCGTCCGGCGGAAGCTCCATTCAAAGCTTGTCGTGGAGCACCGACGGGGGATTGACGTGGACGCCCGTTGCGTACACCGAAAATTCAAACAACAGCAACTGGTCGCTCGATAACGGCGGCATGCCTGTCGTGCTTCCTTCAGGAGCCGGCAACCAGTCTTCGCTGAAGATCAAATTCACTGCGGCGATCGTGAACGATTCGCAGGGAACTTACCGGATCGATGATTTTACCGTGGGTGACGCTTCTTCCATCGGTATCCGCGAATTTCCGTCTTCCGTATTTGCATCCGCAACCGCTGTTCCCAATCCTTCTTCATCCGGACCTGTTCATTTGTCGGTGAATTCTTCGGAAAACTGCACGGCTGTGGTGCGCGTGTGCGACATTCTCGGGCGCGGGACAGGAAGCGGGATGACAGTTGTATTAGCAAACGGTGTGAACGACATTCTCCTGGATGAAACATTGTTTCCCTCTGCCGGAATTTATTTTGTGTGGATCAGTTCCGGCAGAAATACGGCGTACGCCAGGGTGACGAGGAACTGACGACAACCAGCTGCGGCTTTATTTTTTCATTGGAGAAATCGTATCTTCGGAAATCACAATTCCCCGGATATGATCCGCCATCCGAAATTTTTCCTGCTGCTTTCCGCGGCACTTTTTATTTCCTCCCTTCATGCGCAGCTGTTCCGTTCGAAACGTCCCGGCCACCTCGATTCGATGATGACGTTCTGGAATACGCAGGACACGAATTACATCCGGAAATATCCCGACCGTTTTATTGTCACGCTCTCGCAATCGTTCCGTGAATACGACGTGGGGTTTTCGCAGACGCTCGTGCAGGACACGGCCGGATGGGGCGCACCCGACCTGGTTGCCAACGCGAACAAGTCGAACAGCATCTCCGTCGATTTTGACAAGATATCTTTCTGCCTCGGCCTCAACACCGTTCCGCCGACCGACGATGTGCTCCGCAAACGCGGGAAAACGACGTACAAAACGCTGACGCTTTCCTTCGGCGCATACCGTTTCCGTTTTGAGACCGGCTACCGGAGTTACCACGGCTTTTACGACAAAAAAACACCCGCGTACGATTCGCTGTTCGATTCCACCGGCGTGTATTACCAGGACCCGTCGATGAACGTGCGGTCGCTGCGTGTGAAAACGATCTTCATTTTCAATAAGCGTCATTTCTCGTACAATTCGGCCTATTTCAATACGCAGCGCCAGTTGAAAACATCGGGCTCGCTGCTCTTGTGCAACAACCTGTACGACGATCGTTTTTCTTCGGACACGTCGATGATCCCGCGGCCGT
>DASTSF010000029.1:0-4755 GCA_035760825.1 Bacteroidia bacterium | reverse complement strand
GAACGGGGAAAGGCTTACTTCCACCATGATCTCCGTTCCGTCCTTTTTCGTGGCGAAAAGATCGCGCCCGTAGCCCATCTTCCGGGGTTCGGGCCGGCGTGAATAATCCGTGCGCATCCCGATGTGCGCGCGGCGATGCCGCTGTGGAAGAAGAACTTCTATTTTCTGTCCTTTGAGATCGTTTTCCTCGTAGCCGAACATGTTGCGCACGGCCGGGTTGGTCAGCTGGATGACGCCATCGTTATCACAGATGAGAATTCCTTCCGTCGCATAACGGAACATGGCATCGCGCATTTCCAGCTGGCTCATAAGCGTAATAAAAAAGTAAATATACAGCCTGCATGGAATAAAACGGGGCCCCTCATGATTTCACGCTGATTTGCTGTAGACCTTGTCGCCGGGCCTGTTGCGATGCAGCCGCGCATCGAAGCACATGCATATATTCCGCAGGAATGCTTTCCCGCTCTTCGTAACAGTGATCTTATTGTTTTTTACCCGCACCAGCTTGTCTGCAACCAGCTCCTTCAGGCGTTCCAGCCCTTCGTAAAAAGCGGCCGGTTCCCCGTTCGCAGAAAACGCCGTTTCTCCCGCGCACATGATCTCTGAAATATGTTTCCGCAATACGAGGTCCTCGTAATCGAGCACATGACCTTTGAAAAAAGGCATTTCATTTTTCCCGATGTGCAGGCTCCATGCTTCCACGGTCTTCTCGTTCTGCACGAACATTGTTCCCGCATCGCTGATCGCAGAAACGCCGAGGCCGATGAGCAGCGACGTGGCTTTTTCGGTGTAGCCCATGAAATTGCGGTGCAGCGTTCCGCTGACCGCAGCATGCAGCAATTCATCACCCGGCAATGCGAAATGATCCATGCCGATCTCACTGTACCCGCTCTTTTCCAGGAGAGCTCTTCCTTTTTCATACAACGCTCTTTTCTTTTCACCTTCCGGGAGATCCGCTTCGGAATAGGCCCGCTGCCCGGGTTTCATCCACGGAACATGCGCATAGGAATAGAACGCGATGCGGTCCGGGCGTATCCTGATCACCGTTTTGATCGTTTCCGCGATGGATTCTTCCGTCTGTTTCGGAAGTCCGTAAATAAGATCGAAGTTCACCGAAGTATAGCCGATGATGCGCGCAAGGTTGGTAACCGAGCTGACCTGTGCTTCCGACTGCATCCGGTTGATCAGCTTCTGCACTGTCGGATTGAAATCCTGCACGCCAAGGCTCATTCTCCGGAAACCGTGACGGAACAATGTCTCGAGATGCGCTGTCGTCGTATTGGCAGGATGCGCTTCAAAGCTCAGCGATGCGCCGGCAGAAAAACGTATCTCCTTTTTCAATCCGCTCATCAGCCGGTCGAGGTGCTGCGGGCTGAAAAATGTCGGTGTTCCGCCGCCGAGATGGAGCTCTGAAATTTCCACCTCTTCCGGCAGGATGTCCGCATACATTTTCCATTCGCGGAGAATATTTTCAATATACGGTTCTTCCACCGCGTGGTTTTTGGTGATCCTCGTATTGCACGCGCAGTACGTGCACAGGCTTTCGCAAAACGGAAGATGAATGTACAGGCTGATGGAACCGTCGCGCTGCGCAGCTTCCTTTACCGCCATCCGCCACTGCTCTTCCGAAGGTTTTCCTGCATTCCAGCACGGCACAGTCGGGTAGCTCGTATATCTCGGAGCGGCTACGTCGTATTTTCGGATAAGACTGGAGTTCATTGATCGGACCTCAAAATTATCCGTGCACCTGCGGGACATGCATGAGTGCAATCAGGCAGAAAACATGATAATTATCATTTCTGCCTGTGCTGACAATGCGGGCAGACAACCTTTCCCTCGTGCAGGGAAGGACTGACGAGAGGAATTCCCAGCCCGAGTCCGCGGAGAATAAGAAGCATGGCCATTACAGCGACAAAAACAGGAACCACGCGACGCAGCTTTTCGCGGAATGAAAAGGTCAGCTTCGAACCTGCAAGTCCCAGCGCAAAAAGTGCAGGCATCGTCCCGATCCCGAACACGAACATGAAAACCGCTCCGTTCCACCAGCTCCCGCTCGCGGCAGCCCCGGCCACTGCTGCATAAACAAGGCCGCAGGGAAGAAACCCGTTCATTGCGCCGATGAGAAAATTGGCGCGTGTTCCTTTCTGCCGGAAAAGTTTCCCGATGCTGTTCCGCACGAATGAAAATACTTTTTCCACCTGGCGCGGCAGCTTCACCCGCGTACCGAAAAGACCGGCGAGCAGCACGAGGAGAATAAATGTTCCTGCTGCAACCGAAAGCACCTGCTGTCCCACCGCCCATTTCACCGCGCTCCCGGCTGCACCGGAAACCGCGCCGATCAGCGCGTAGGAAAGCGCTTTGCCCAGGTTATAAACCGTAAGTCCCGCTGCAGCTGTTGCGCTGTTTTTCCGGTTGAGCGGCATCGCGAGCACGAGCGGACCGCACATGCCCGCGCAATGCAGGCTGCCGAGCAATCCAAGTATCAAGGCAGCGACGGGGAACATATCAGGGAATGTAAACGGGGATTTCGTTGTAATAATTTTTTCCGGCAACCGACCAGTTCATCTGGAGCTGGTACAATCCTTTCTCGAGACTGTCCGATGAAAGCACCTGCACGCCGTCTGTTCCGGCGCTTATTTTTTCCGTGAGATCCTTCGAAGAATCGGAAGGCCGGTAAAAAGTAATAACCCCGGTTACATTTGCGGCGCTGTCGGCATGCGGGAAAGTGATCCTGACGACGTGTGCATCCGCAGAAACGACCGGCTGCACGGAAAGTTCTTTCGCGTTGTTCATTTTATCGATCTGGTCCTGGTAAACGAGCTCTTTCTGGTAATAATCGTCGGAAACAAGATCGACTTTCTGCTTCATGGTCTGGATGACCAGGAACAGGATAAGCGCGACAAATGCGGAATAGAGAATAACAATGCGCAGGCCCCAGTTCATGTTTTTGAGTTTTAGTCGTGATGATCGTTTTTTTCTTCTTCTTCGTGGTGATCTTCCCCGGGAACATAAACGGGTCCGAGGAAATTCGTGGAAACGCTTTCCAGCTTTTTATCGCCGGAATAAACGCCGATCCGGATCTTTGTTTTCCGGGAATGGATATCCGTTTTGTCCCGCAGGATGAAAAATTCTGTTTCGCCTTTTCCTTCTTTCTGCACCATCAGTGGTTTTCCGACCATCTGTATTTCCCCGTCCCCGGATTCCAGGCGGAACGTGATCGGGTAATCGTTCCTTGTTTTGTTGATGACGCGCACGGTATACAGGTTGCTGATCTTGTCGCCCGGCTGTTCCTGGAATAATTGTCCGCCGGCACGAAGTATTGTCGCATCGACGTCGGAACGCCCGGCAAGCAGGAACACTTCCACGCCGACCAGCAGCAGCAGCAGGAATGTATAAGCTTTGATGCGCGGCGTGAAACGCAATTGTTTTTTATCTGCAATGCTGCTTTCGGAAGCATAGCGGATCAGGCCCTTCGGCTTGTGCACTTTTTCCATCACTTCATCGCAGGCGTCGATGCAGGCCGTGCAATTGACGCACTCGAGCTGCGTGCCGTTGCGGATATCGATTCCCGTCGGGCAGACCTTCACGCACAGCGAGCAATCCACACAATCGCCGAGGTCGCGTTTTTCGTTTTTGTGCAGGTGCCCGCGTGGTTCCCCGCGCACGTGATCATACGCGACGACAATGGAATTGCGGTCGAGCATCACGCCCTGCAACCGTCCGTACGGACAAACAATGAGACAGGCCTGCTCGCGGAACCAGGCAAATACGCCGAAGAAAACGAAAGAAAAGATGATGAGTGAAATAAATCCGCCCACATGCATGGATAGCGGCTCGCGGATTATTTTCAGCAACCCGTCCATCCCGATGATGTATGCAAGAAAGAAATTCGCAATGATGAATGAGATCACGTAGAATATACCCCACTTCAGCGCCCGCTTACGGATCTTATAGGAATTCCAGGGAAGCTGGTCGAGCCTGCGCTGCTCTGTTGCATCTCCGTCGATGAGGTATTCGATCTTGCGGAAAACCATTTCCATGAAGATCGTTTGCGGACAGGCCCAGCCGCAGAACACACGTCCGAACACCACCGTAAACAGCACGATGAACACAATGAACGTGATCATGCCGAGGCCGAACAGCACGAAATCCTGCGGCCAGAAGATCTGCCCGAACAGGATGAATTTCCGCTCCACCACGTTGAACATGAAAAGCGGGTCGCCTCCTATCTTGATAAACGGAAGCGTAAAGAAAACGGCCAGGTAAACGAGGCTTGTGATCGTGCGGAGATTGTATAACCGCCCGTGCGGTTTCTTCGGGAAAATATAGTTTCTCCGGCCGGCTTTGTTTATCGTCGCGATGGAATCCCTGAACGATTCATCCTGCGCAGCCTCCTGGTTTTTTTTATCAACGGTGATCCCTTCTTCCGTCATGACTGAAATTATTTTTGAAGCGAGTCGGCGGGCGGTTTCGCTGCAGCGCTGTCTGTTTTCACACTATCGGTATTCTGCAATGGTTTTTCGCCTTCCTCGATATACAGCTCTCCCTGTTTTTCTTTCGCATTGGGAGGATTGGTTCCCCGCAGTGATTTCACATAGCTCGCCACTTCCTGTATTTCCACGGGCTTAAGATCCTGCTCCCACGATTTCATTCCTTTGTCCGTCCACCCGTATTTGATGGATTTGAAAACATCCTGGATACTGCCGCCGTGCAGCCAGTAATCATCCGTGAAATTCGGACCGAGACCTTCTTTGC
>DASTSF010000028.1:0-2755 GCA_035760825.1 Bacteroidia bacterium | reverse complement strand
AGACGGAAAAACAGCTGAAGGAATTCGGCGACAAACTTCCGGCCGATAAGAAACAGCCCATCGAGGACGGGCTCGCCGAACTGAAAAAAGCGCACGAAGCGCGCGACATCGCCGGCATCGAAACGTCCATGGCGAAGCTGCAGACGGTGCTCCAGGGAATGTATGAAGCCATGCAGAACCAGGCCGGCGGCAGCAGCGAAAATCCGAACGCGAATGCCAATCCGCAAAACGACGGAAAAGATTCGACGGTGACGGATGTGGATTATGAGGAAGTGAAGGACGATAAGAAGTAAAAATTCCAACATCCAAAAAACAAATCCCGGGCTCCGGAAGAGTCCGGGATTTTTTATTGGAGAAAGTAAAGACCTGCGCTGTTTCTTCCCTTTCGCTCCTGCGTTTAATAGCGTACCTTCGGTAAGGTTTCGATTTCCTTCCTGAGCATTACACGCTGAATCTTCGAGGCGACCGGATCCCGCGAAAAACAATTCCGCTTTGTCCGGCCGCAGGCGATCGCTGTTCCCGGCGACGAGGTCTTTTCACTTTATACACGAAACCCATGTGTTTTTCAGCCAGTGCAAGCTTCGGGGCAGGAATACTTCTTACCGGCATAGGCGCCGGGTCTATAAAACAGGTACGGCAACCGGCGGAGCTTTTCTTCGCGTCCATTCCACTGATCTTCGGCGTGCAGCAGCTTTCCGAAGGTTTCGTTTGGCTTTCTCTTTCACGGCCCGGCTATGTTCCGCTGCAGCACGTGGCCACGTTCCTGTTCCTCTTCTTTGCGCAGGTCGTCTGGCCCGTATGGGTCCCTTTGTCGATCATGCTGCTGAAGAAAAAAGAGCGGCGAAAACTGTCGCAGAAACTGCTGACCGCGACCGGGGCGCTCGTATCCGCGTACCTGGCATACTGCCTTTTCAGGTTTCACGTCGAAGCGAAGATCATCGGTTATCACATTTCCTACGAGCAGGATTACCCGGAAGCGCTTGCCACTTACGGGGGCCTGCTTTACATCATCGCCACCATCGCTCCCCCGTTTTTTTCAGACATCAGGCGCATGTGGATGCTGGGCGCCGCCATTCTCATTTCCTACATCATCACGGAACTGTTTTACACGGATTACATTGTTTCCGTGTGGTGCTTTTTCGCTTCGGTCATCAGCATCGCGGTATGGGTGATCATGTACAAACTGAAAAAAACGAACGCGGCCTCAGAAACGCACATGCCGCTTTCCTGAAACGCTGCGAGGCAGCGATCCCGCGCGTGTTTCACCCTTGCAACTTTCGCCTGATTCCTTAGCTTTGAAAATAAAAACCCTATGGACACAGGCAATACGCAGAACACCGGAAACACGGAAAGGGAAGACCGCATCAAGCGCATCTGGACGATCGTGAGCGGACTTTATTCCGCAGGCGTTATCGGCATAATCGCTTACTGGATGTTTACCGAATCTGGTCCGCCGCAGGACATCTGCGAGATGCAGGCCAACTGGTTTTCCGACCACAAATGCTACATCGCGCTGAACTTCGGCCTCCCGCTGATCGTCATGATGATCCCCCTGCTCGTCGCAAGATTTTTCATAGAAAGATCAACCGGCGTGAAGCTGCCGATGGGAAGGAACCGTTACCGGTAAGCGTCCCGGAAATTAATGAAGCAACGAATCCTTTCCCTTTTTCCCGCGACGCTCATCATTATTTTCACGGGCTGCTTCATTTTTTTCTCCTTCTTCTACCCGTTACTGGCCGACGATTTCCGCTTCCGGGAAGTGCTGCAGACCCATTCCATCCGTTCTGCGGCTTTTTTATTTTACACTGATTCCAACGGGCGCCTCGCTTCGCATTTTTTCCTGTGCACCGTCTTCGCTTTATTCAGCGGAAGCCGACTGCTGATGTTCGTCTACCGCCTGCTGATGCTGTATGCATTCGTCTTTTCGCTGGCTTTCCTGCTGAAAAACTACCTGCATCGTTTCCGGAATACGCAATTGAAATTCGCCGGTTCCGTTTACTGGTCCGCATTCATCACCTCGGTTTTCTTTTTTATTTTTTTCGCGGGAAGAATGGAAACCTGGTTCTGGATCTCGGCCACGGGCGTTTACCTCGCTTCGCTGATCATTTCCATGAATGCATTTGCGCTGCTGCTGAAAAACACGAATGCAGCTGCGTTCTTTTCCGCGCTGCTTTTTTTTCTTGCCGGCGGGTTCTCCGAATCGTTTGCGCTGACCTATTTCGTGATCCTGCTTCTTCTTTGTATTGGAACGATAAAAACAAAACGGATCAGGCTGCTTCACGTCGCGCTTTGCATGCTGAGCATTGCGGGAGGAATAGCGCTGAATGTTTTTTCACACGGACTGTCGAACAGGCTCGGGTGGCTGCCTGAATTTCACCTGCTGCAGGCGCTGAAAAACACGCTGCATTCGCTGGGTTTCCTTCTCCTCCGCTGGCAGTATCTGCCGGTCGCTGTTCTTACTGCGGGACTTTTTACCTGGTACGCGAATACGTTTTACCCGGGAAAATTCGTCCTGAAAGACCTGCTGCGACAAGGCGGGATCGTGCTTGCCGTGATCGCATTTTCATTCGCCGTGCCGTGCTATGTGTTGTCGGATATTGTTCCGGACCGGGCGGCTTCGCTGGGATATTTGTGCGGCGTGCTTTTCCTGTTTGATTTTTTCCTGTTCAGGAAACTGAACTGATCATTCAAATCAAAAATTCTTCCGAACGGGAGTATGAAGTTTTCTTTTAACAAAGAGAACGCGAAAGGCTTT
>DASTSF010000027.1:0-2523 GCA_035760825.1 Bacteroidia bacterium | reverse complement strand
CGGCGGAGAACATCAGGTAAAGCGTGAACAAAAGGAAAATGCTCGCCCCGGCGGGTATCATCATGACCGGGACCTGCCTGAAAATTCCCATGATGAGGAGCGTCCCGAGCACGATGATCTCGAACAGCACCGCTTTCCCATGGTTCTGGATGAAAATGCGGTTCAGCAGCTCTTTGTCGTAATGCTCGAACGGGCGTGCACGTTTTATCTTCCACCAGTTCCCGATGTAGCTGTGAACGGTCCAGTCGCGCGCTTCCTTGCCCGGCGTGATGGTTTTCCACTTCAGCGTTTTTTCATTCGGATCGCGGTTGAGAATAACGCGCTTCGGCTTCGGCATTTCGCGTTCGCTGATCACTACGCCGTAAAGCGATTCCATGTCTTTCCCGGTGCGGAAAAAATAAAGCAGCGAGCCCAGGATGAAAATGGCATTGCCGATGATGAATCCGAGCACATCGCCGGTCATCTGCCACGAGGAAAAATCTTCCTTCGAAAGGAATTTCAGGGCAAGAATGAGATACGTAAGCTGGAAGGAAAAAGGAATGATGAAGTTGTTCGTGGAAAAACGGAGAAAAGGTTTCCGCAACGTGGCGAGGAACGGAAAACGGAATGCGTTGTGGATGTAGCATGAGATCTGGTAAGCCATAACGAATCCGCCGCAGGCGAAACCAAGTATGAGGTAGGAAAGGAAATTCACTTTCCCGAGGTACTCCGGGTCGACGAAAAGATAAAATACACCGTAACGCGACGCGATGGAGCCTGAAAGAAACCCGAAAAGGATGATCCAGAAGGCGATCAGCACAGGGTTTTTTTTCAGCTGTACGAGGATCAGCTGTACGGGAAAGAAGTAAATGATCTTTCTCAGGACGGGAAAACGGTCAATCCACACATGCACACGGGCCATAACACGCAGTTCTGTTCTGTTAAACGAAATACGGGCGTGGAAAGTTTAACCGCGATGATAACGGTCACCCGATCTTCCCATTCACGACAGCCAGTATTTCTGCCTCCGCTTTCATTGCTTTTTCCTGGATGTCTTTTCCTTTTGCGAGAATGTCCGCGGCGAATTTTTTGTCTTCGAGTCCTGCCGCGTTGATCTTTACATTCAGGTAGGCGCCCATCACCGCCGATCGTGCGGCGAGCGCTCCCACGCCGGCGTCGGAAACGGAATTGGGGTTGCCGGTCTCCGCCATCGCCCGGATCATTTCCATCGAATCATACGCTGCCTGCATCACGCGGAACGGAACTTCCGTTGCGTATTTCGTGGCTTCCTGTATGGCTTTCGTGCGCTTGGTTTTTTCTTCTTCGTTCGATTTCGGAAGACCGAAAGCGGTCATGATGCGGTTGAACGCATTCGTGTCCTCGTCGACAAGACGGAGGAGAAGGTCTTTGTAATACTGGCCCTTTTCCGCCCAGTCTGAAAATTCTTTCCAGCGATCGTCCCACCCGCGCTTGTGCGAAGAAAGGTTGGCCACCATTGTTCCCAGCGCAGCGCCCAGCGAACCCATGTAGGCGGAAATGGAACCGCCGCCGGGAGCCGGACTTTCGCTGGACGTTTCATCGGAAAATGCAGCGAGCGACATGGAGACGAGCTTCGACTGAGCAGCATCGCGCAGCATGTATTCGATGATGCGCTCTTCAGGTTTGAACGGACCCATCTCATCGAGCCCGAGCGATTTCACGGCGATCCTGATCAGCTCCTTTTCCGGAACGCCAATGGAACGTTCCTGCTTTTCGAGAAAATAGCGACCCGCGTCGAGCAGTGATTTCAGCGGAATGAGGCCGACAAGCTCGGAACCGGTTACGCGGATGCCCCGTTCCATCGCTTTTTTATTCACCTCTTCGAATGCAACATGCACCGGGGTGATATTGATGTTCGTGAGGTTCATGGAGATCTGCGCGACGCCGTATTCTTCAATGAACCAGCCGATGGCTTTCACCGATTTCAGCGTGCCGGGAATGACGACAGGGTTTCCGTCCGCATCTTTTACGGTATTGCCTTTCGCGTCTTTTTTCGTACGTCCCGCTTCGCGCACGTCGAACGCGATCGCATTCGCGCGGCGCGTGGAAGTCGTGTTAAGGTTGATGTTGTAGGCAACAAGAAAATCACGTGCGCCGATCACGGTTGCGCCGCGTTTCGCATCGAATTCCGCCGGACCGTAATCCGGTTTCCATCCGGGCTGTTTTATTTTTTTGAAAAAGCCTTCGTATTCGCCTGCGCGGATAACGGAAAGGTTGCTGCGTTTTTTATCTGCCTGCGCGTATTCGTAGAGGTAAACGGGAATATGCAATTCGCTGCCCACGCGTTCGGCAAGCTTTTTCGCGTACGCCGTTGTTTCTTCCATGGAAATCCCGGAAACGGGGATGAGCGGGCACACGTCGGTGGCGCCCATGCGCGGGTGCTCGCCTTTGTGCTTCGACATGTCGATGAGCTCGCCGGCCGTTTTGATGGCGCGGAACGCAGCTTCGGTCACGTGTTCCGGTTCCCCGACAAACGTGACGACCGTGCGGTTGGTCGCTTTGCCC
>DASTSF010000026.1:0-4577 GCA_035760825.1 Bacteroidia bacterium | reverse complement strand
AGCTCTTCGAGCTTTTTCACGAGACTTGCTTCCGTATAACGCGCGGGATGGTGCGTGAAGCGCTGCGTGGCGGTAATCGTACCCGCATTCAGCTTCTGCCCGTTCTGCATAGACGGGAGCGTTCCCTCCGCGTTTTCTTTTTCCTCCCCGTCTTCGTCGGACGATTCCATGTACACTTTGAGGAACCCGTCGAATTTTATCACTTCTCCCTGCGCAACAAAGTGCTCCGCCGCCGTAGAAACTTCGATGACAACCGTTGTTTTTTCCAGCTCCGCATCGCTCATCTGCGACGCGATCGTGCGTTTCCAGATAAGATCGTACAATCTTGCTTCATCCCGTTCCGCGTCCACCGAGCTGTTCTCGAGGTACGTCGGGCGGATCGCCTCGTGCGCTTCCTGCGCGCCTTTGCTTTTCGTTTTGTACTGTCGCGGGTGAATATATTTATCGCCGTAATTTTTCCCGATCACCTGTTTCGCCTGCTCCACGGCGATCTCGGAAAGATTGACGGAATCGGTTCGCATGTATGTGATTTTCCCGCTTTCGTACAGGCGCTGCGCAACACTCATCGTGCGGCGCACGGAAAATCCGAGCTTGCGGCTGGCTTCCTGCTGGAGCGTTGACGTGGTGAAGGGCGCTGCGGGAGATTTTTTCCCGGGTTTCGTTTCGAGCGATCCTACGGTGAACGTTGCCGAAGAACATTTCTGCAGGAACGCTTTCGCTTCCTCGACCGTTGCAAATCCGTTTTTCAGATCCGCTTTGAACGATGTTCCGTTCGCAGAGAAAATCCCGGAGACTTTATAGGAAGAAACCGATCTGAAATTCTGTATCTCGCGTTCGCGTTCGACGATGAGACGTACGGCCACACTCTGGACGCGTCCGGCGGAAAGCGACGGTTTCACTTTCTTCCAGAGGATGGGAGAAAGCTCGAAACCCACAAGACGGTCGAGAATGCGCCGTGCCTGCTGTGCGTCGACGAGGTGATTATCGATGCTGCGCGGTGCCTGGATGGCTTTCAGGATGGCCGGCTTCGTGATCTCGTGAAACACGATGCGCTTCGTTCTTTTCTCATCGAGCTTGAGCGCTTCCGACAGGTGCCATGAAATCGCTTCTCCTTCGCGGTCCTCATCAGTCGCGAGCCAGACGATCTCCGCATCCTTGGCCAGCTTCCTCAGCTCCGAAACCACTTTTTCCTTGTCCGGTGAAATTTCATATTGAGGCGTAAATCCTTTTTCCGTATCCACGGCGAGACCTTTTTTCGCCAGGTCGCGCACATGACCGAAACTGGATTTTACCAGGAAGTCCTTACCCAGGAAACCTTCTATTGTCTTTGCCTTTGCAGGCGACTCAACGATCACAAGATTCTTAGCCATAATCAAATTTGTTCAGTACAACTTCACCTTTATTTGCCGGAAAAGGGAACAGCCTGCCACGCCGGATTCCCGTTTCAAGAGCCGCAAAGAAAAAAAAACAGAACGGACACTTCCAAATCATTTTTTCCGCCCGGGCGGGTCTATATATATATTTATATATATATAGGGCGCCAGAAAAAAAAATTAAAAGGCTGTTAAGAAGCTATGCCATTTTGTCAGCGCAGCTTGTTTTTTGGTAATTTTGTTTCCCTGAAAAAATGAGCGAGCACGAAAAAACAATTGATGAGCAGAGACAGGGCGAAGCCCTGGTGACCGCGCCCGCGGAAAGCGGGACCCGGAAGCTTTTCCTGGAAAGCTACGGCTGCCAGATGAATTTTTCCGACAGCGAGATCGTAGCGTCGATCCTCAGGAATGAGGGATTTTCCACAACGAAAGACTTTACCGAAGCGGACGTCATTTTCGTCAACACGTGCGCCATCCGTGAAAATGCGGAGCAGCGCGTCCGCCAGCGGCTGAACGATTTCAAAAAAGCGAAGAAGAACAAGCCGGAGCTCGTCGTGGGCGTGCTCGGCTGCATGGCGGAACGGCTGAAAGAAAAATTCCTCGACGAAGAAAAGATCGTCGATATCGTCGTCGGTCCCGATGCCTACCGTGATCTCCCGCAGCTGATCGGCAAAGCTGAAGGCGGGCACAAAGCGGTGAACGTCATTCTTTCGAAAGAGGAAACCTACGCCGATATCACGCCCGTGCGTCTCGACAGCAATGGAGTGACGGCCTTCATCAGCATCATGCGGGGATGCGACAACATGTGCGCATTCTGCGTTGTTCCGTTCACACGCGGGCGGGAACGTTCGCGCAACCCGGAAAGCATTGTGCAGGAAGCGAAAGATCTTTTCGAAAAAGGCTACCGTGAAGTGACGCTGCTCGGGCAGAACGTGGATTCCTACATCTGGGCCGGCGGCGGACTGAAAAAAGAAATTCTCACCGAAGAGCAGAAAGCGGCTGCCGTGAATTTTGCACAGCTGCTGGAAATGGTTGCGCAGGTTTCGCCGGATCTCCGCATCCGTTTCAGCACCTCGCACCCGAAAGACATGACGGACGACGTGCTGCACATGATGGCGAAATACGAGAACATCTGCAACTACATCCACCTTCCCGTTCAGAGCGGAAGCTCGCGCGTGCTGGAGCTGATGAACCGCGGCTACACGCGCGAGTGGTACATGGAACGCGTCAGCGCGATACGAAGGATCATTCCGGACTGCGGCATTTCCGCCGACATCATCACGGGGTTCTGCACCGAAACGGAAGAAGACCACGCGGAAACGCTTTCGCTGATGGAATGGGCGGAATACGATTTCAGCTACATGTTCGCGTACAGCGAGCGCCCGAAAACACTGGCGGAGCGGAAATTCAAAGATGATGTTCCGGAAGAAATCAAAAAACGCCGCCTGCAGGAAGTGATCGCATTGCAGCAGAAATTATCCGAAGCAAAAACAAAACAGCACGTCGGAAAAGTGCACCGCGTGCTGATCGAGCACACATCGAAAAAATCAGGAGACATGTGGATGGGACGGAACTCGCAGAACATCGTGGTGGTTTTTCCGAAGGAGAATTTCAGGCCCGGTGATTACGCGAACGTCCTGGTGGAAACATGTACGGCGACGACGTTGATAGGGAGGGCGGTGTGATGAAAAAGTACGCTGCAGCTTTGTTGCTGATTTTCTGTGTTGCTTTTCAAGCCCGGGCCGGCACCATTGACTTTTGCCAGGTATTCATTAAAGACTCGCTCACCTGTTCCATTACCCAAAATGATTTCGGAAAAGGTGTACTTTATCTCACCATCCCGAATGAAAACGATACGCTTGACATAAGATATTTCAGCGGTAATGGTGGATTCGGCGGGCATGATTTTGTTGTGCGTGATAAAAAAGGTAAAATGCTGTTGACTTTTAAAAACGATGAAAACGATCCCGCTTCCTGCAAACCATTTCTTCTTCCCGTAAAGAACCTGTCCCTGGAAGGAAGTTGCATTTATCTTGTAAGCGAGGGGGAAGAAACAGCAGTACTTAATATTGTCATTTTACCGCGTCAATAATTTTTTCACAATGACCAAAACCATCGAAATATTTGCAGGGCCGAACGGGAGTGGTAAAACGACTTTCGGTGAGAAAGGTTATGCGAAAAGAAAAGATGCGATTTACCTTAATCCCGACAAGATTGCGAGCGGGCTTTCTGTAACCGGCGGTGAGATGAGTCAATTCGAAGCGGGAAGGGTTTTATTCAAAAGAGTCGAAGATTGCCTGTCGCAGAATATTTCATTCGCGTTTGAAACAACCATGTCGGGCAAAATCTGGATCTCGTTCATTAAAAAAGCAAAAAAACGGGGATACAAAATCTCGATCTATTTCCTGTTCGTGAATTCAGAAAAACTTTCATTGAAGAGGATCAGGAACCGGGTTAAACTGGGTGGTCATGACATCCCGAAAGAAACGGTTCACAGGAGGTTTGAAAAAACATTTTCGAATTTTAAGACATTATACGCCCCGCTTGCTGATGAATGGACGCTTATTGATAACAGTAAAAGAGGGAAAGTGATTGCAAAGCTGGAGGCCGGCACAATAAAAGTCAGCAACAAAGCGACTTACAAAAAATTCTTCCAATGAAAAAGAAACCCAGGATATCCTCCATTGACGTAGAAAAAACGCTTCGCGACTTCCCTGCATTTGTAAAAGCGCGGGAAAAAAAAATGCGTAAAAAAATCAGGGAGGAAAAAAAATACCTGAACGAAGCCGTTCGTGAAGTTTTTAAAAAGGATTCGAAATAGGAGCACATAAATGACTATCCAGGAAATAAAAAACCGTTTCGGCATCATCGGCACTTCGCCCCTGCTCGACCGCGCGATTGACATCGCGGTGCAGGTGGCGCCCACGGACCTTTCCGTGCTCATCACCGGTGAAAGCGGAACGGGAAAAGAAGTTTTTCCGCAGATCATCCATCATCTTTCCGCGCGCAAGCACGGTCCGTACATCGCGGTGAACTGCGGCGCCATTCCCGAAGGAACGATCGATTCGGAGCTGTTCGGTCATGAAAAAGGTTCGTTCACCGGTGCGACGGAAGCACGCAAGGGTTATTTCGAAGTGGCTGACGGCGGAACGATCTTCCTCGACGAAGTGGCGGAAATGCCGCATGCCACGCAGGCGCGCCTGC
>DASTSF010000025.1:0-3395 GCA_035760825.1 Bacteroidia bacterium | reverse complement strand
GAAACGGTTTATTTCCGTTCCCGGTTTCAGCTGCGATTGCCCGATGCCGGTATTGTAGTGGAACAGCAGGTTGAACTGGTGGAACGTGTTCATGTAATCACCGCCGAGATACATCCCGACCTTCAGTCCGTCGTAGCCATTGTACCAGAAATCCGGTCTTCCCCGCAGGGAATAATGTTCCCAGGACGGCGTGTTGTACACTTTCGAATCGAAGACGAACGTCACGGGCATCTTGGTGCTGTTGTTCAGCATATTCACATCCGCCAGCCGGTGCGTCGTGTCGATCTGGATCTCCCTGATCCCCGACGGAACGACGATCCTCGCGGTGTACGTTGGCTTTAATTTGTCCCATCCTATCCATCGCGGCAGCGAGGTGGCGGTCGTCTGCTTTTCATACCACGTGTTGGGAATGTAGTAGCTGTATTGCTGGCCGTCATTGGCGAATACAGTGAAATCGATCGGCATCTGCATGCGGCCGTACCGCTTGAACGTTACGTTGTACGTGTCGGTCGAGTCGGCTTTCTTCACGGATTTTATTCCGTAGTCGATCGTCTGCGACGTCGTCAGCCATTCATCGAAAAACCAGTTGAGATCGACGTGGGTGAACTGGATGATGGAGTTTCGGAAATCTTCCACGTACGGATGGCAGAATTTCCACTGGTTGAAATAATGCGACATCGCCGCAAGGAAAAGCGAATCGCCGAGAACGTACTGCAGGTTGTACAGCATCGTCGCGGTTTTCATGTACACCTGCCCGTAGCCTCCGCCGTGGCGCAGCGCACCGTTGAAATGATCGGAGTGATTGTCGATCACCGTTTCGTCTCCGCGCGCCGCGTCAAAAATGTAACCGTCGTACACCTGCTGGTTCATCGTCGTTTCCTCGTCGCTGAAACGTCCGACATAATTGCTGATGTACGGGTTGTGCGGAACGTATTTGTCGCCGAGCTTCACACAGCAGTAAGCCGTGAGGAACTGCGTGAATCCTTCGTCGAGCAGCGCACGGTACGTTTCGTTGCTGCCCACCATTCCGAAGAACCAGTTGTGCCCGACCTCGTGCGCGATCAGTGAACGGTAATTCGGATCGTAGCCTCCGTCGAGCGTGAGCATGGGGTATTCCATACCGTCCTGCGCATCCGCCACGATCATTTTCGGGTACGCATACATGCCGAAATCTTTCGAATAAACTTCGATGACGCGCGCCGTGTAGGCTGCGGCTGAAACCCATCCCGCGCAATGCTGCTCCTGCGCCAGCGCAATGCAGCGCACGCCGTTCCAGTCGACTTCCCCGATGCGGTAAAGCGGATCGGCGGTGAAGGCGAAATCGTGCACGTTGTCCGCGTGGAATTTCCATGTCTTGGTAGTTCCGTCGGGCGCGATCACCTGGCTCGGTGCGGAGTTCCACGGCTTCGTCGCGAAATTGGAAATGTCGAGCTTCCTGCGCAGGTCAGGCGGAAGCATTTCGTTCTCGTTCAGCATGACGCCGGTGCCGTCGAGGATGTAATTGTTCGGAAGCGTGAGCTGGACGTCGTATGTTCCGAAATCGCCGTAGAATTCGCGGGTGAGATGCTGGTCGGTGCACCACCCGAACTTGCGGTCGTACACGGCCATACGGGGATACCAGTGAACGCCGTCGTAATGTTTGTACCCGAAGGTCTTGTACATTTTCATCCGGCGGCGGATGTTGCCACCGTCATCGAAATAGGTTTTGAACGAGATCCTGAAGCTGACGTGGCCCCCGGGCAGCAGCGGCTTGTGCAGCCACACTTTCATGATGGTGTTGTCCGTTTCCGTTTTCGGCGTGAAATTATCTTCGGTGATGGAAAGGATCTGCGTGCCCAGCTTCTGCGATTCGTAGCGGCCGTAGCGCACGAGAAAATCATTGTTGCGGTGGAGATCGTCTGTGTAGGATCCCGGCTGAAAAGCGTTCTGGTAAAGATGGAAATAAACGAACGCGAGCGTGTCCGGTGAATTGTTGAAGTAATTCAGGTCTTCGTCGCCCGTAATGATGTCCGTCTGGTCATCGAGCGTTGCGTTGATGTTGTACTGCACATCCTGCTGCCAGTAGCCTTCATACGGCGGCCTGTTTTTCCAGTACAGCGCATTGCTTTTGCTGGCGTACGCATTTTCATTAACCTGGGCGATGGAGATTGTTCCGCAGAAAAGCAACAGAACGAGGAGAAGTTTCCGGATCATCTGGCGAATAGTGTATGTTACAAATATAAAGTTCTGGACGGGTTAATCCCTGTCTGCCATTCATTTATCATTGCTAACTTAGCGCCCCTCATGCGCACGGTTCTTTTTCTCATCCGCAAATCGAAAGTGCTTTTCATGCGCTGGCGCCTGCACGTGCTGGTGGAACCTTTCAGCGGTTTTCTATTGAATCTCGTTTATCTCTCCAAAATGTCGAAGTGGAGGCGTAAAACACCTTCGCCTGCCTTCAACGATTTCTATTCGGGGAAATGGGATTACAAAAAACGTTTCAGGCTCTACGAATACCTTCTCGAGTCGGAAAAGCTCGACGGCGCCGTGCGTTACATGGAATTCGGCGTGGCGGCGGGACAATCCTTCAAATGGTGGGTAGAGCATAACGCGCACGCGGAATCGACGTTCGACGGGTTCGATACGTTCACGGGCCTGCCGGAAGACTGGAACGTTTTCAAAGCAGGCGCGATGTCCACCGGTGGAATTCTGCCGGATGTCAGCGACCAGCGCGCTACGTTTCACAAAGGACTTTTCCAGCAGACGCTGCCGGGTTACCTGCAGTCCATCAATGATGAGCGCCGCAAGGTCATTCATCTCGACGCGGATCTTTACACGTCAACGCTGTACGTGCTGACGTCGGTGGCGCCCTGGCTGAAAAAAGGAGATATTCTTCTGTTCGATGAGTTTGCTGTTCCCCGCCACGAATTTCTTGCCTATTCGGAATTCATCCAGTCGTATTATATTAAAACGGAACTGATCGCCGCGCAGAACAATTATTATTTCACAGCATTCAGGATAATGTAATTGTAAATCCGACATTCGAAATCCGACATTCGAAATCCGAAATCAAACCTCTTCTTCCTTCCGTTTCTCTTCCTCTTCAAACTGCAGCAGTGAAAGCCGTTTGCGCCGTGCGGCGGAAATTCCTGCGTCGAGCTCGAACCCGATAAGCAGCATCATGGAATTGTAAAAGATCCAGATGAGCAGCACGATAATGGAGCCGATCGATCCGTACAATTTATTGTATTTCCCGAAGCTGTTCACGTACCAGGCAAACGCAAGCGAGGTAAGGATGATGAGCGTCGTGGCCGCGAGAACGCCCGGGCTGAAAAAGCTTTTGTGCATGCGCTGTGCAGGACCGAGACGATAGAACATCGCGATCATGAACATGAACAGCAGGCCGATGATCATCC
>DASTSF010000024.1:0-7774 GCA_035760825.1 Bacteroidia bacterium | reverse complement strand
ATACACGCAGGTTCGCTGAAGGAAGCGGTCGACCACGCGGCGCTTCTGGCCAGCACGAAAATAAAGACAGTGCTTTTTTCACCGTCGTGCCCGAGCTACGACGCATTTGATAATTACCGGAACCGCGGCGACAAATTCCGGAAGATCGTAAAACAGAAATTCGAACGCGACTGAGAGATGCTGAACGCATTTAAATATTTCAAAGGTGACAAGGTGATCTGGGTGATCGTCATCCTGCTCTCGCTGTTGTCGCTGCTGGCCGTGTACAGCTCGATCGTCGCGCTTGCGTACAAGCACCACGACGGCCAGACGGAATATTACCTGCTCAAGCACGGAAAAATTATCCTGCTCGGGTTCTTTCTCATGTTTCTCACCCATCGCATCCGCTACGTTTATTTTTCGAGAATATCGCAGC
This sequence comes from Bacteroidia bacterium, assembly GCA_035760825.1. GTDB lineage: Bacteria > Bacteroidota > Bacteroidia > Palsa-965 > Palsa-965. Next base: position 7,359 of record DASTSF010000024.1, on the reverse strand, counting down.
TGATGCTGATCCTTTCTGTTCCGCTGCTCATTTACACATTATTTCACGGCGCTACGGTGAACGAGGCCAACCGCTGGATCGCCATACCCGGAACAGGTCTTACGTTCCAGCCTTCCGACTTTGCAAAGCTGGCGTTGATCATGTACGTGGCGCGCGTCGTAACGCAGAAGCAGAAGGAGCTTGAAAATTTCCGTGAAGTGCTTATTCATATCATGGCGCCTGTTTTTGTTATCTGCGGACTCATCCTTCCTGCGAATTTTTCCACTGCGGCGCTGCTGCTCGTTACCTGCATCATCCTCATGTTCATCGGCCGTGTTCCGGTGAAGCACATTGCGAAAGTGCTCGGTATAGCCGTGGCCGCGTTCGTGCTGCTGCTGATGATGGGAAAATTATTCCCGCAGTCCAAACTGCACAGGGCCGGCGTGTGGGAAGCGCGCGTGGAAGAATGGCTCAAGGGAAAAGATGACCAGGATGCGGATAAAAGTTACCAGGCGAACATGGCGAAGATCGCTATCGCCACGGGCGGACTTACGGGGAAAGGAGCGGGCAACAGTACGCAGCGGAATTTTCTCCCGGAAGCCTATTCGGATTTTATTTTTTCCATCATCATCGAAGAATACGGTTCCCTGCTTGGCGGTGTCGGGATTGTCCTGCTTTACCTGATGCTGCTCTACCGCGCTGTCCGCGTGGCGACGAGGAGCCAGCGCACGTTCGGAACATTGCTTGCATTCGGCGTTTCGTTCAGCCTGATCTTCCAGGCGATGATCAACATGGCGGTGGCTGTCAATCTTTTCCCGGTAACGGGACAATCACTTCCGTTCCTCAGCATGGGCGGAACGTCGTTGCTTTTTTCCAGCGTTGCGATCGGGATCATTCTCAGCGTAAGCCGTGAAACGGAAGACGCGGGAGAAACGGCCCCCGTGAAAAAAGAGAAAGGAGGCGAGGTTGTCGCAGCTTAAGTTCATCATCAGCGGAGGAGGAACCGGCGGCCATATTTTCCCCGCCATTGCGATCGCGAATGCGCTCAGGCAACGTGTGCCCGATGCGGAATTTCTTTTTGTCGGCGCCGAAGGAAGAATGGAGATGGAAAAAGTTCCCGCCGCCGGATACAGGATCGTCGGCCTGTGGATCAGCGGCCTGCAGCGGAAAATAACGATCGATAATCTTTCGTTCCCGTTCAAAGTGCTGAGCAGTCTCAGGAAAGCGAAAAAAATTCTTCGTGAATTTCAACCGGATGCGGCTGTCGGCACCGGCGGTTACGCCAGCGGACCTATGCTGCGTGTTGCTTCCAAAGCGGGTGTCCCGACGCTCGTGCAGGAGCAGAATTCATTCCCGGGCATTACGAATAAAATTCTTTCGAAGAAAGTCGATCGCATTTGTGTGGCGTACGAGGGAATGGAACGGTTTTTCCCGAAAGAGAAAATTGTTTTTACCGGGAATCCCGTTCGGCAGGATATTCTCAATCTCGAAGGGAAAAAACCAAGGGGATACGAGATGTTCGGTTTGCAGCCGGGGAAAAAAGTATTGCTGGTGATCGGCGGAAGCCTGGGCGCAAGAACGATCAACGAAAGCATAAAGGAAGGATTGCAGAGGCTGGCGGAAAAAAATATCCAGGTCATCTGGCAGACAGGAAAAGCATTTTTTCCTGCGGCGCAGGAAGCGGTGAAACCGTTTGAAGATGTTGGCATCCACGCGTACGATTTCATTTCCAAAATGGATTATGCGTATGCGGCTGCCGACTTTGTCGTTTCACGCGCAGGGGCAAGCTCTGTTTCCGAACTCGCGCTTGTGCACAAGCCGTGCATTCTTGTTCCGTCGCCGAACGTGGCGGAGGACCACCAGACAAAAAACGCGATGGCGCTGGTCAATCACCATGCGGCTGTGCTTGTAAAAGATGCGGATGCGAAAGCAAGTTTGGTGGATGCGGTCATTCAGCTTTCGGAAGATGAAAACCTGCGTACGAAGCTCGAGCTGAACATCGCCGGGCTTGCCGTCAAGAATTCTGCCGACCTGATCGCGTCGGAAATACTGGCGCTCGTCAATGGAAGAAAGGGAGGAAAAAAATGAAGCTGAACGCCATCCGGTATGTTTATTTCCTCGGCATCGGCGGCATCGGCATGAGCGCGCTTGCAAGATATTTTCAAGCAGCAGGGAAAAAAGTGGCAGGATACGACAGGACGCGCACCGCGCTGACGGATGAGCTCGCAGCTGCGGGGATGGAAATTCATTTCGAGGACGACGTGAAAAATATTCCTGCTGAATATATTGCCGGTAAAGAAAAGCTGCTGGTGGTCTGGACGCCGGCATTGCCTCCCGATCATCGCGAGCTGAATTTCTTTCGTGACGGGGGATTTACACTGATGAAGCGAGCCCGGGTGCTCGGCATCATCGCGGAAAATTCAACGACCATCGCCGTTGCAGGCACGCACGGGAAAACCACGACCACCACGCTTACGGCCCACCTGCTCCGTACTTCGGGTATCGACAGCTCTGCCTTCCTCGGTGGAATTTCCGGGAATTACCACACGAACCTGCTGCTCGGAAAAAATATCGCGAAGGAAAATGTTCCTGCCGGGGAAAATATCCTCGTTGCGGAAGCGGACGAATACGACCGCTCATTCCACTGGCTGCACCCGGAAGTCGCGATCGTGACTTCAGCCGATCCGGACCATCTCGACATTTACGGAAACAGGAACGAGATGGATGAGTCCTACCGGAAATTTATTTCACAGGTGAAGCGGAAACTGATCACGCGACGGAAAGTGCTGGACCAGCTTGGCATTCCCGTTACGGAGAAAGTGCTCACGTATTCGCTCGAGGAAGATTCGTCGGATGCGTTTGCAAAAGAGATCCGGGTGGAAGATGGTTTTTACCATTTCGATCTCGTCATTCGCGGCAAAAAAATCGAAGGACTGAAGCTGGGCCTGCCGGGCCGGCACAACGTGGAAAACGCAGTCGCTGCCGTAACAGCGGCGAAAGAGTTCGGCATTGGTGATGAATCCGTGAAAAGCGCGCTGGCCTCTTTCCGTGGTGTGCAGCGGCGCTTCGATATTCATCTTCGCGATCCGGAATGCGTTTATATCGACGATTACGGTCATCATCCCGCCGAGCTGAAAGCGTGCATCTCTTCGGTGCGCGAATTGTTCCCGGGGAAAAAGATCGCCGGTGTTTTCCAGCCGCACCTCTATTCACGCACACGTGATTTTGCCGATGAATTTGCACAGAGCCTCGACCTGCTCGATGCTGTTTTCCTGATGGAAATTTACCCGGCGCGAGAGCTGCCGGTTCCGGGTGTGACGTCGTCGATGCTGCTCGGAAAAATAAACGTGCATGAAAAATGCCTCGTCAGCGATGATGAGTTGCTGGAAAAATTACGCCGAGCGGAATTCGATGTGCTGATCACGATGGGCGCCGGGAACATCGACCGTTTCGTGGAACCGGTCACGCAGATGCTGAAGGAAAAGATCAAAAACAAGACTTCATGAAAAAGCTCATCTACATAGGTCTGTGGATTGTGGCATTCGCCGGTGCGATCGTCACCATGAGCTTTGCTTCTCGTTCTCATGCCGCCCGCAAATGCGGAAAGCTGTACGTGGACATTTCGCCGCCCGGGAATCATTTTTTTATCCGGCCGGAAGATATACGTGAGCTGCTTTCGGCACACGCAATGATGCCGGAAGGAAAGTCGATCTCGGACATTGATGTGAACGGGATCGAAAAATTACTGCTGACGCACCCGGCTGTGGAGAGCTGCGATGCATTCATCAGCATAGACGGGAACGTAACTGTGAAGATCAGGCAGCGTAATCCCGTGATGCGGTTCATGAATTACAACGGCGAATCCTATTACATGGATGACAAAGGAAAGCTCATGCCCTGGTCGGAAGAGTATACAGCCCCGCTGATCTTGGTGAGCGGTTATTTCGGTGACGGTTACGCGGCCATGCAGCATATTGATTTCAGTAAAATTTCCGCTGATTCCGCATTAAAGACGCCTACTGTTCTCGATGACGCCTGGCAGATCGTACGCAAGCTCGAAGCGGATTCATTTCTCACCGCGCAGATAACGCAGGTGTTCATCTCGCCGGATGAAGGGATTCAGCTCATCCCGCGCATCGGGAGCCAGAGCATCGTGATCGGCGACATCCGCGATCTCGATGATAAGTTGTACCGGCTTCGTCTCTTCTACCGGGAAGGTCTCGGGAAAACGGGCAGCTGGAATGATTATTCGAAAATAGATCTTCAATACAAAAATCAAATCGTCTGTACCAAAAAGAATAACGACCATGGACAATGAAATTGTAGTCGGACTTGACATCGGAACAACCAAGATCGCCGCGCTTGTAGGCCGCCGCACAGATCACGGGAAAATAGAAATTCTCGGGATGGGAAAGGCGGAATCGCTCGGCGTGGCCCGCGGCGTCGTGCTCAATATCGATGAAACCGTGAAGGCGATACGCCAGGCGGTGGACGAAGCCAGCAACAAATCCGGCGTCGACATTAAAGTGGTCAATGTCGGTATTGCCGGCCAGCACATCAAAAGCCTGCAGCACCGCGGCATGAAAACGCGCAGGAGCATCGACGACGAGATCAGCCAGAAAGATATCGACGAGCTTATCGAAGATATGTACCGGCTCGTGATGTCGCCGGGTGAAGAGATCATTCATGTGATCCCGCAGGAATACATTGTGGACAATGAAGTCGGAATTAAAAATCCGATCGGGATGGCGGGCACCCGTCTCGAAGCGAATTTTCACATCATCACCGGCCAGGTGGCGGCTGCGAAAAATATTTACAAGTGCGTGGCGAAAGCAGGACTGGAAGCCGCAGACCTGACGCTCGAGCCGCTCGCTTCCGCAGACGCCGTCCTGAGCGATGAAGAAAAAGAAGCGGGCGTCGTGCTGGTCGATATCGGCGGCGGCACAACGGACATCGCCATTTTCCACGACGGCATTATCCGTCACACCGCGGTCATTCCCTTCGGCGGAAATATCATCACGGAAGACATCAAGGAAGGCTGCAGCATCATCAAAACGCAGGCAGAGCTGCTGAAAATAAAATTCGGCTCAGCGCTCGCAAGCGAGAACCAGGAAAATGAAATTGTTTCCATTCCCGGACTGCGCGGGCGGCCGCACAAGGAGATTTCCGTGAAGAATCTTGCGCACATCATCCAGGCAAGGATGGAAGAGATCATCGACCACGTGTATTATGAAATAAAAAATTCCGGCTTCGAGAAGAAGCTCATTGCCGGCATCGTGGTCACGGGCGGCGGCGCACAGCTGAAGCACATCACGCAGCTGATGGAATACATCACGGGAATGGACACGCGCGTCGGTTACCCGAACGAGCACCTCGCCTCGAGCTCCGAAGAGATCACCAGCCCGATGTACGCAACAGGCGTTGGACTTGTGATGCGCGGCTTGCTCGCCACACAGAAATCGAAAGCGAACGAAGAAAAAACGAACAAGGTTCAGAACCATTCGCAGAAAACAAAAGGCGGCTGGTTCGACCAGATCTTCAGCAAAGGCAAGCAATGGTTCGAAGAAGATTCAGGCAATTAACAGAAACGTAATCAACAATTCACAGTTAGTAAGTTGCGCGTAACAAAGGTTTTGCAAAAAAGCAACTGAAGTAATTTTCAACGGTTTTTTTACCCGTCCGAAAGCAAATGGATTTCTACGAAATGTTCGACGATCAGAACGAAGGGAACGAAAACCCGGAAGAAAATAAAATTTCCGGGGAGGAAAACCTGCAGGAAGAAGCAGGCACGGAAAGCAGCTTTTCCTTTTCGCTCGACACTGAAATTCCCGTAGAAGATTTTTCGCAGGAAAAAAAAGAGGTGAATGATGTAGAGGAAACTTTTGTTTCCGAAGACCCGGAAAACGGGATCCCCGGCATCCACGAGTTCGACGCGGAAAAAATAATTGCGCAGCTGCCCGATTCTCCCAAAAGCGGGATCACTGCAGAACTGCCGGAAGAATTTACAGGAACGGAAAATGCAAATGATCCGCTCGGCATCGCGGGAAATGCGAAGCCGCTCGGGTCCACGAACGATAACTCAGCACACGATTCTAACGCAATAAAATCAGAACCCACCATGACATTCGAATTTCCAGAACAATCATCGATCATCAAGGTGATCGGAGTTGGCGGCGGCGGAAGCAACGCGGTCAACCACATGTTCCGCCAGGGCATCAAAGGTGTGGATTTTCTTGTCTGCAATACCGACAAGCAGGCGCTCGACATGAGCCCGGTTCCCTATAAGATCGTCCTCGGTGCAACGCTCACGGAAGGTCGTGGCGCCGGTTCGCTCCCCGAAGTTGGCCGCAATGCGGCGATCGAGAACATCGAAGACATTCGCCGCATCCTTTCCAACAACACCAAGATGGTGTTCATCACCGCCGGGATGGGCGGCGGAACAGGAACCGGTGCAGCGCCGATCATTGCAGGGATCGCACGCGAGCTCGGCATTCTCACGGTGGCGATCGTCACCGTACCGTTCTCGTTCGAAGGAAAGAAAAGAAAGCAGCAGGCCGAAGAAGGTCTCGAGCAGCTCAAGCAGAATTGCGATACGCTCCTCGTGATCTGCAACGACAAGCTGCGTGAAATGTACGGCAACCTTCGTCTCAGCGATGCATTCGCGCATGCAGACGACGTGCTCACGATCGCCGCGAAAAGCATTGCAGAGATCATCAGCCTGACGCAGCAGATCAACGTCGACTTCGCTGATGTGTGCACCGTCATGCGTAACAGCGGTGTCGCGATCATGGGCTCCGCCGTAACGAACGGTGAAAACCGCGCTGTGCGTGCCGTGGAAATGGCGCTCAACTCGCCGCTGCTTAACGACAATAACATCACCGGTGCGCGTTACGTGCTGCTTAACATCGTTTCCGGCGAAGAGGAAATGACGATGGACGAGCTCGGCGAGATAACGGATTACATCCAGGAAGCCGCCGGACAGACCGCCGAGATCATCAAAGGTTACGGCGTCGATTCTTCGCTTGGCGATGCAGTGAGTGTCACAATCATTGCCACCGGCTTCAACCAGAACAACCCGGTTTCCTACGAATATTCACGCAAGCCTGCCCAGCAGAAGATCGTGCTCAATCTCGACGAAGCGAAATCAGTCGCTGAAACGCCCCTGGCTTCGGTGACGGAAGAGATGAAAGAGGTGAAGGCGGAGGCGAACCCTTTGGAACCGTTCCTGCTTTCTGAGATCGAAGCGAAAGAAAATACGGCTGCTCCCGTTTCGGACAGCGGCAAGGATGAAAAGAAAGAAGAAATAACCAACCCGCTCGAACCTTTCCTCGTGGTGAAGCAGGAAGAAGAAACGAAAGAGGAAACGCTGACGGTTGTTTC
>DASTSF010000023.1:0-3758 GCA_035760825.1 Bacteroidia bacterium | reverse complement strand
AAAGGCCCGTAAACATTGGGTTGTGCAGGAGAAGCCGCTCCTGTTAAAAAAGCCCAATCGATTAAATAGCAACGGCCGGTTAAGGTGTTTCCGAGTTGATCCGGCCATTCTTCCTATAATATTTTACGCAATATCCCGGCTTAGGTTATCACGTGATCAAAAAAAACGCCGCGATCTGCGGCGTTCTTTCTTTCATGAAATCCGATCACTGCAGGATCAGCTCCGTATTGATCAGGTTTTTCCCCTGCACCTGCAACGTATAAGCTCCGCCGGAAACATTGGTGAGATCGAGCGCATACGCATTCGCGCCTGCGGCGGCAGAATTCTTTTCTTCGAAAACGATTCTTCCCGAAACATCGACCAGGCGGATCGTGATGTCTTCGTTCTCCTGTGTCTGGTAATACAGTGTGAATACGCCGTCCGTCGGGTTCGGCCAGAGGCGAAGCTGTGTACGGTTCGGATTATTTTCACCCATGCCGATCGTTGTATTGTTACAGGGAACGAGCGGTCCGTTGATCTTCGTCATCGTATTGAAGTCGATGTAGCAGACGTAATTCATGCTGTCGATGAACGGGTTCCTGTTGCCCTGCAGCGAATCGATGAAATCGTTCTTCGCGATCTCGCGTGCATCCGGCGGATCCTGGTAGTTCCATTTTTTCAAAACGTTCTGGTCCTGGCCATACATGATCGACGCGGATATCGGGTTGGGAAACCCCCAGTTCTGCGAGGCGCTGTTGTAGCACATGGCCATGTAGAAGATCGCGCGGGCGGCATCGCCCTTCTGCTCATCGCGGGGCTCGAAAACAGTGTGCCCGTTCGCATCCGTTCCATATTTGCAGCCGAGATACGTGGATGTCACATTCACCACCTCGCCCAGCGGGTAGTTGCTGCGCAGTGCATTCGCGTTGTTCTGGTCGACCGGGAACAGGTTGAAGTAATCACTGTATTCCGGGCCTGTTGTGCTGGGATACGTCGGCATCCAGCTGTGGCAATAGCTGTGCTCGCGGCTCATCACCGTCCACTGGAAAGGTTCTGTGTAAACGAAATTCGCACCGGAATAAACGCAGGTCACTGCTTTATCGCCGTTCGACGTATCGCGCGCCCAGAAAAGCGAAACCATGCGGGGACCGTAATTGCTGTAGTAATTATCCGTATGCGGATTGCTCAGCGCGGTAAGGTCGTCGACAAATGTAGGAGCCGCGGTATTGATCGTGCTGTAATAATTCGCAGGCTGCATGGATCCCGAAGAAGTTACCGAGCCGGAAAGTGAAGATGAAGTGAGGTAATTGCGGTACGGCACGGGACCGTTGTACGAGAACACGGCGAAATAATAATTTTCATTTGCGCCGATGTAATTCGCCCAGAACGAAGTTCCGCTGCCGATGTACGCCACCTTGCAGCTGCCCACCTGGTCGCCGACAGAATAGCCTGCACCGTCGGCAGGGGCGTCCGTAACCGGGGAAACGTCATTGCGCAGCACGATGTAACCGTCGGGCAGCGGGCTGGCATTTGTCCAGTTTACTTTGATGCGGTAGGATTTCACGTTGGTAAACGCGAGCGCAGTTGCCGAAGCGGAAGGCTCGGTGGCATAATTTCCACCTACTCCATAGAGGTTGATCACGTAAGCGCTTTCATCGGCGTCATCGTTATTGATCGTGAGGACGGCTGTTTTGGTTCCGGCAGATGAAGGTGTGAAATTCACCGTAAGCGTGCTGCTGGAAAGGCCGTTCACAGAAAAAGGTGTTGACGTAGCTATGGAAAAATCGCCGGCATCCGGACCCGTAATCGTTGCGCCTGAAACGTTGAGCGCGTTCGTCGTACCCTGGTTTTCGATCGTAAAATTCTCCGGCGTCATTGTGCTCACGGGAGAAGAGAACCAGACGGCTCCGCCGGTGAGCACCGTATTGGAATTGTATTTTACGTTGATCTCCTGCTGCGGTCCGGCAGGTGCTGCGTTCAGCGTTACATCATCCACACCGACATTACCCGAAGATTTATTGGTGTAATAAAAACGGATGTAATGACTCGACGCAGAAGGATTATCCGTGAACTGCGTGTACGTTGCTGCGGGAAGCGTCACGTCGCTGTATGAATGGAGCGTGGTCCACGTGGTTCCGTTCACGGATTCCTGCACGTCGAACGTTCCGCCGGCGAAGCTGTTACCGGCGATGTAATACGAAAGCGCGCCGGGTGCGCCGGAGAAAAATATCTGCACCCAGTCGCCGGTGTTGTCGAACTTGCATGCAGGCGGTGTATTGCCCGAGCCGGTGTAATACGAATTTCCGCTCGCCGTCCATCCCGTGGGAAAGGACGTGGTGGTAAAGCTCCATGACGTCGGCAGGGTCGTCTGTGCGATCGTCACTGCTGTCACGAAGAAAAACAGCGCTGTAATTAGTTTTTTCATTTTTCTTTTCTCATCCGCCTGTGACGATGAGTGCTTGTTTTTTATCCCGCGCACACAGGCTCGCGGGAATTTGTTTTTCGGTTTAGCCGGCCGTGCCGGAAAAAGTTTCAGAACATCAGTCGCATCCCGGCCGTCCATCTCCTTCCGAGCCCGGGATAGATCAGCACCGAAGCAGCGTCGTAATTGGCGCCGTTCGTTGCATCACTGATGTAAAAGGTATTAAGAAGATTCGTAACGCCGAGGTTGAAGGCGAGTTTAATTTTGTGATCGTCGCCGACCTTTTCGCTGAATTCATACCCCGCAAAAAGATCCAGCAGGCCATACGCCGGTATCTTCCATGATTCATGATCGCGGTTGTCACCCACTTCCTGGTGCGCGCTGTTGTACACGGGCGTCAGGTAAATGGGATCGAAGTTGGCGTAGTGGTTGGCGAAATACGTATAGCGTGGTTTGATGTAGAAACCCCGGAACATTTCCCATCGTGCAGATCCGCTGAACATCGTCTGCGCGGCATCGCCCACGTGCACGCCTTTCGCGCTGTACGCGATCGTATCGGTAAGCACGTAGTTGGCATCGTACAGGTAAGCCACGCCGCTCGAATGATAGGTCCAGTCGCCGATCGAAACCATTCCCATCAGCTCGAGGGTTTCAAGAGGCTTCACAGAAAAATCGACTTCAATTCCTTTCAGCGTCGTGTTCAGCCCGGTCATGTCGTACGTGTACTGATCCGATGCGATCGTTACTGTCGGTGATGAATACGGCGGTTTGTTTTTCCAGTCCGTGTTGTACGCGTTGAAATTGACCGCAAACTTCGGGTAGCGCACTCCTACACCGATCTCCGTTGCAAAAACGACCTGTGATTTTACACCGGGAATCTCTTTGTTGTTATTGTCGAACACGGTATTGAAACGCGGAGCCAGCACCAGGTAACCGATGTTAACGAACGCATTCAGGTGGTCCGTAAAGTTGTAATTCGCACCGGTTTTCACTGTGAATCCCGGGAAGCTTTTACGATCCGTCTGCGCAGTCCTCGCCTTGTCCGAATTCCACGCATATCCTTTCGCATTGACAATTTTATAATCGGCGCCCGAAGGATTGTTGATGATCGTCGTGTCGCCGGAAGTCGTGATGACCGCGTTGTTCTGCGCAACGCCCGACTGCGTCCCGTTCGTGTAATACACTTCGTTGTAGCCGACGATCTGCGGCACTACAGTTCCGTCGTCGAGGACAACGTCGCGTTTTTTGAAATAATCCAGGCGCTGGTAGTACGTCATCGATCCGCTGCCGGTGAGGAAAGCGCTCCATTTCTTCCCGGAATATTCCACCTGCGCAAACACGCCGCCCCAGTCGACAT
>DASTSF010000022.1:0-3771 GCA_035760825.1 Bacteroidia bacterium | reverse complement strand
AACAGCAGCCGTTCTCATTGACAAAATCAATTCACTTTCCGCGCTGCGCATCGCGATCGACATTCCTTCCGGGCTTTTCGGCGACGGACACCCGGAGGACCAGCGCGCGCATATTGTGCAGGCGCATCATACGCTGACGTTCCAGCAACCGAAGCTCTCTTTTTTCTTCGCTGAAAACGAAAAGTACGTCGGGCGGTTCCATGTGCTCGATATCGGCCTTCACCCGGCGTTCATTGCAGATGCCGAAACTCCGTTCCATTTCGTAACGCGCGCATTCGTTCACCCGCTGCTTCCCTCCCGTCCTGTTTTTTCGCATAAAGGAACATTCGGTCATGCGCTGCTTATTGCGGGAAGCAAAGGAAAAACAGGGGCAGCTGTGCTTTGTGCGAGAGCCTGTCTTCGTTCAGGAGCAGGACTCGTCACCGTGAAAACATCCGCCTGGGGAATGAATGTTTTGCAGGAAGCCGTTCCGGAAGCCATGCTCGAAGAGAACGAGGAAAGCGATGTCGTGGCGGGACACATACGCCCGGAAAAATATTCCGCGATCGGGATGGGACCCGGAACGGGAACAGAAAAGCAGACGGAAGGAACGCTGAAAATGCTGATCCAGGATTACGCCGGTCCGCTTGTTCTCGACGCCGATGCGCTGAACATCATTTCCGGGAACAGGACGATCCTTTCTTTTCTTCGCCGTGAAACGATCCTTACACCGCATCCCGGGGAATTCGACCGGCTGACGGAAAAACACAGCTCCGGTTATGAACGCATGAAAACACAACGGGAACTTTCCGTGAAGCGCGGCATTTTCATTGTGCTGAAAGGCGCGTTCACCTCTGTTTCCTGTCCAGACGGAAGCGTGTATTTTAATTCCTCGGGAAATCCGGGCATGGCGAAAGGCGGCAGCGGGGATGCGCTCACGGGGATGATCACAGGACTGCTTGCGCGTGGAATGAATGAACGGGATGCGTGCATTCTCGGCGTGTACCTGCATGGGCTCGCCGGTGACATCGCGGCTTCCGTTCATTCCAGGGAAGGGATGACAGCCGGCGATCTCATCGAAAATATCGGCGGAGCCTGGCGGATGTTGTCCGGCGAATGAAGAACAGTTCGCACCACCTGTTCTTCCGGCGTATCCACTTGCACAAACGCTTGCCCTGCGCGTAATAATTGCGTAATTTTAATACTCGTTTGAAAAAGGCCCTTTTCATATTGATTCTTGCCGCCGGCGTTGTTTCCTGCAGAAAGGATTCATCGAAACCGTTCACGGTCCAATCCGGCGTTGTTCGTGCGCTGATAACCGTGCAGCATCACGGGATACCCATTCCCTATGCGCGCGTTTTCGTGAAGCAGGGAACGCTCATTTTCCCGGGAACCGACACGACACTTTACGATCTCCGCCTCCAGGCAGATGCGGAAGGACAGGTCATCTACACGGGCATTCCCGACGGCCAGCAGGCGTATACATTTTATGGAAAAGGCGTCGATCCCAACTGGGATTCCACGCATGTAACACCTGTGTGGGGCTACCAGTTCCTCATTACGGATACGCAACCGCTCGAGAACAAGGATTATCCCGTTTCACTTCCGGTAAGCGAATAGCCACATGAAAAAGATCGCATCCTTCGTTTTCCTTATTGCACTTTTTTCTTCCTGCGTGAAGATCAAAAATGAAACACAGGTCAGCTTTTACGGAACGCTCGAAAAGCAGGGCATCACTACCTATCAATACGGCACGCATACGATCGTCAATGGAAATACAACTTATGCGCTGAAAAGCGAAACGATCAACCTTGACAATTACGCGGGCCGGAACGTGACGATCACCGGGAGCAAGATCAAAGGTTATCCTATCGACGGCGGACCGGATTACATCGACGTGACGAGCGTCCGGTGAAAATTTTCCTTTACGGTTTCACTTCCAGTTACGGCGTATAACGTTCCGGAAAATTCATCCGTGCAAATACGCCGGTCATCTTCACCTCAAAAGCAATCACTAAATAATCGGAAAGTGGCGGGACCGTTTACCCTGCAACGTTTTTGATCACGCGCAGGTTATGCGTGTAGCCACCGCGCTCGGGTGTGAAAATTCCGTAGTGATCGAAATGGTCGATGCGCACACGACCCGAAGCGTGGATGATCTTGTTATCGTCGAGCACAATCCCGACGTGCGTGATGCGGCCTTCCTCGTTGTCGAAAAATGCGAGATCCCCGGGCTGCGCTTCTTCCACGAAACTGTACGGGGAACCGTATTCCGCCTGCTGGTAAGCATCACGTTTCAGGTAAATGCCGTTCGCTTTGAAAACGACCTGCGTGAACCCGGAACAATCGAGACCGAACGGTGTACGTCCGCCCCAGAGATACGGCGCATTGAGAAAGCTCATCGCCGTTTCCACGATCCTGTTGCGTGAAACTTTGTCCGCCGGAGAAAAAAAATCGCCTTCGAACGTGTAAACACGGTTGTCGACCTGGCATTTTCCATTGGAAAAAAAAGGAAGCGTGCAGCCGAGCGAAACGGGAAACGAAACCGCCGCGCCGACATCCGTGATAATGGAAAACAGGTCCGATGTCACCGGGTGCGTTTCGTGCTCCAGCGCATCGAAAGTGTTCTTCGAAATTTCAATGTATTGCTTGCGGTCGATCCAGCAATCGTACCGATCGCGGACAGTGGTTATGCGGTGCCAGCTGTCGCGTTTTTCCACCACGCGGAACGCATCACCGAAAAGAAGCTGGTTGACCATTTCGCTCCGGTCGGAAGCTTCTTTCCTGCAGGGGACTGCGCTCAGGTGACAGACGCCGTACATGCGGACTCAGAAGATCATTGCAGGTTTTCGATGACGATCGCGCTTGCGCCGCCGCCGCCGTTGCAGATGCCGGCCACGCCGTAACGCGCCTTGTTCTGCTTCAGCACGCTGAGGAGCGTGACAATGATGCGTGCACCGGAACAGCCGAGCGGATGGCCGAGCGAAACAGCGCCTCCGTTGACGTTCACTTTTGCAGGATCGAGCTTCATGAGCTGCATGTTCGCCAGTGAAACAACGGAAAAAGCTTCGTTGATCTCGTAGAAAGAAATGTCGCTCATTTTGAGCCCGGCTTTTTCCACGGCGCGGGGAATCGCTTTCGAAGGCGTGGTGGTAAACCACTCGGGCGCCTGCTCCGCATCGGCATAGCTGCGGATAACCGCCAGCGGTTTTATGCCAAGCTCGGTCGCTTTCTCTTTGCTCATCAGGACAAGCGCGGCAGCGCCGTCATTGATCGTTGAAGCGTTGGCAGCCGTAACTGTTCCGTCTTTCTGGAAAACCGGCTTCAGCGCGGGGATCTTGTCGAACTTCACGTTCGTGAATTCTTCATCTTTCGAAACGACGACATCACCCTTCTTCGTTTTCACGGTAACCGGGACGACTTCCTCTGCAAATTTCCCAGCCTCCCACGCTGCTGCCGAACGCTTGTACGATTCGATCGCGAATGCATCCTGCTGCTCGCGCGTGATGTTGTATTTCGCCGCGCAAAGTTCCGCGCTGCTGCCCATGAGGTTGTTGTGGTAAACATCCGTCAGGCCGTCCTTCACAATCCCGTCCGTCACCTGCCCGTGACCATATTTGAAACCGTAACGCGCCTTCTCCAGGTAATACGGCGTCATCGACATGTTTTCCATTCCGCCGGCAACGACCACGTCGTTATCGCCGAGCATGATGGATTGCGCGCCGAAGATCACTGACTTCATCCCGGATGCGCAGACTTTATTGATGGTGGTGCAATGCACTTCATCGGGAA